>CBDTVJ010000115.1:0-9830 GCA_965363655.1 uncultured Halieaceae bacterium
TACGAATTCTGCAAGGGTTTCTACGCCCGCGTTGCGGATGGGAAAATTAACGGCAGGGTCAGTCGCCTGCTCGTAACGCCCCTGTTGCGGGCCTTGCAAAAGACCCTGGGCGATATGGAATACCTGGAGTATATGGACAGCTTTCGCTATCCCCTGGCGGGTGAGTTTTCATTCCGCCGGGATGTGTTGAGCGACATACTGATACCCAGCGACTGGGGTTTGGAAATTGGCGTGCTCTCGGAAATGTATCGCAACTATGCCAACAACCGCCTGTGCCAGGCGGATATTGCCGACATCTATGATCACAAGCACCAGGATTTGTCGCCACTGAACGACGAGGGTGGCCTGTCCAAAATGTCCATTGATATTTCCAAGGCCCTGTTTCGCAAGCTGGCCACCCGGGGTGTTACTTTCAATACTGAGACTTTCCGTTCCCTGAAGGCCACCTACTACCGTATTGCACTGGACTTTGTAGAAACCTACCACAACGATGCGGTGATTAATGGGCTCACCCTGGATATACACAGCGAGGAAAAGGCCGTTGAGTTGTTTGCGGAAAATATCATGAAAGCGGGGGAGGCATTCCTGGACAGACCCATGGAGCGCCCCTTTATTCCCAGCTGGAACCGGGTGATGAGCGCCGTTCCGGATATCCTGGACCAATTGCGTGAGGCTGTAGAGGCCGATCACGCCGAATTCACCGCCCAGTAGACTGGCCCGGAATAGTTGCCCATTGTGAACGAATATTTACAGTTGAAAGATCGCGTGCAGCGCCACGTGGATTCCATTTATCGCGACAATCCCCTGGGGAGCGATCTGTCGTGCCTGGCCGAAGAGCTGCTGGTGTTGATGCGCCTGGATGTCCAGTGTGCGTCAGTGGCTCATCAGGTTAATCAATGGAGCGAGCGTGACACTTATGTCATTGCCTATGGTGATAGCCTGTTGCGTGATGGAGAGAAGCCGCTGTGCACCCTGAAAACGTTTCTTGACCAGCACGCCGACGGGCTCGTCTCGGGTATCCATATACTGCCATTCTATCCATGGAGTTCGGACGACGGTTTTGCAGTGTTGGATTATTCCAGCGTCAATGAATCCCTCGGGAATTGGTCGGACATTGAGGCCATCGCCAGTGATTACGATCTGATGGCCGACCTGGTCATCAACCACTGCTCCAGCCGCAGCCTGTGGTTTGAAAATTTTAAGCAGGGGAAGTCGCCCGGCAAGGGTTACTTTTATACTGCCTCACCAGAGGATGACCTGGACAAGGTTGTCAGGCCGCGTACCTCGTCACTGTTGAAGGCGGTGGAAACGGTGGAGGGCACCCGTCATGTATGGTGCACTTTCAGCCATGACCAGGTTGACCTGGATTTTCGCAACCCTGAGGTGCTGAAACACTTTGTGTCTATTGTGCGGCAGTACCTGGATAGTGGCATACGTGTATTACGCCTCGACGCGGTGGCCTTTCTGTGGAAGATTCCCGGCACCACCTGCCTCAACCTGGAAGAAACCCATGAAGTGGTGCGCCTGCTGCGTACGCTGGTGGAACATGCGCGCGAAGACGCGCTGCTGATCACCGAAACCAATATTCCCAACCGCGAAAACCTGTCCTACTTTGGCAATGCCAACGAGGCGCACTGCGTCTACAACTTTTCCCTGCCGCCACTGTTGGTTAATACACTGATTACCGGGGATTGCGCTTATCTGAAACAGTGGATGATGAGCATGCCCCCTGCCCAGAATGGCACAGCATACTTCAATTTTGTTGCCTCCCATGACGGTATCGGCCTGCGGCCAGCAGAGGGTTTGCTGTCAGAGGGGGAGCTGGACACGCTGATAGCGACTATGCAAAATTTTGGTGGGCATGTGTCTTACCGCGCACTGGAAGATGGCCAGAACAAGCCTTACGAAATTAATATCGCACTGTTCGATGCGCTGCAGGGCACAACCGCCGGGCCAGACAGCTGGGGCATGGACCGATTCATCTGCGCCCACGCCATCATGCTGGGCCTGGAAGGAATTCCGGGCATCTATATTCACAGCCTGTTGGGCACTCACAATGACTATGGCCGGGTGGAAAATACCGGTCACTATCGCGCGATTAACCGACACCAGTGGGACTACGATGAACTGGAGGGGGAGTTGTCACGGCAGCAATCCAGTCACGCCGTGGTGTTCAATCGCCTCAAAAGCCTGCTCGCTCTGCGGCGCAAGCAGTCGGCATTCCACCCCAATGCCACCCAATTCACTCTGCACCTGGGTGCGGCGCTGTTCGGCTTCTGGCGCCAGAGCATGGATCGACGCCAGAGTATCTTCTGCATCAGTAATATCAGTTGCTCACCGCAGTCGCTGGATCTGTCAGGGGTCAATCTCATTGATACCGAGGACTGGCTGGACCTGATTGGCGGCGCGACTATCGAAGGCCGGGACCGGGGGCTGGAACTGCAGCCTTACCAGACGGTATGGATTAGTAACACGCCGGATCCTGCCTGAGTCAGCCGTCCTGGTCACGCCAGCCCCAATGTTCCCGGATGGCGGTCTGCAGCTGCGCAATGTAGCGCGGTTGTGCGGTGTCGCGTGAGTGTGCGCTGCTGCCGGGCCAGATATTCGGTTGCAGGGACTCCAGCTCCTCCAGCGACTGTTGTGGCCAGCCAGCAGCGCGGATGGCATGGATAAATTTCAGTGAACGGAAACCGTCAAACCACTGGTGAAACTGCCGTTGGAACTGCCCGGGTGATTTGCCCTGACGCTGGCAGTGCTGCAATGCGACTTCGATACCCATAGTCTCCAGGGCGAGCCGGGAGTGCAGGGCGAGGTTTGCTTGCAGTCCCTGTGATACCAATAGCGGTTCCAATTCCGCAGCGGGCTCTTGCGCCAGCGCATCAATAGATGCCAGCAGTACTCGCAGAGCTTCAAAACACTGGGGATGATAAAACAAGGGCTCATCTGCGGGCCGCGCTGCCCGGGAGATTGCCGCTACGGCGGGTCCGGTGCCAAAGGGAATTCTGTCAGAAGCGCGCGACTGCAACAGGATGCTCTGCCCCTGCGTTCTCGCAATGGGCCCCAACTTGGCTAACTTGTTGAGCAGGTAGAAGTCTTCCGCACCCGCGCGCTTTGGGAACCCCCGTACCTGGGCGTAAGCATCTGCCTTCACTGCCAGGCAACTACCCAGTGTGTAATGGGCATAGGGAGATTCGGCGTAATCCAGTCCCAATACATACTGGTGCAGGCGCAGCTCGTAAAGAGTGGTAGCGCGATCTATTGCCGGCGCCGCGCCAGGTACGTGTAGAAAAGGAAAGACTGCGGCTACAGCATCGGGCCTGATTCGTTCCAGCTGCTCGAAGTAGTCTGTCGGCAGCGTCGCATCCGCATCGGTACTGCAAATCCACTGCCCGCTGATGGCACCCTCGTGCATCCACTGCAGTGCCAGGTCGCAGCCCGTTTTGCGTGCCAGGCCAACACCCAGGTCCGCGGCAATGGGTCCACCATTGTCCTCCATGTCGTGCAGGTAGAGGTCGGTGTTTTCATTGAGCGTCAGCCTGGTCGGAGACTCGCCGCTGGCGTTGGCCGCGGGTAACTGCTTTGCCGCCGCCCGCAAAGAGGCGTTCGCGGCGGTATTCGGGTCGTTGTCGGGCCGGTTGAGTACCAATATGACCAGCGTTTTACCGTCGCCTGCTGGAAGCTGCTGTAGTCTCTCTACCAGGGATGCGGGTTCCCTGTAGGCAGGGATGACCAGTGCATGCCGCCACAGCGCCTCGCGGGCGTTGCACGGCGGAAGGCCCGGTTCCAGGTGCCTCTGCAGGTAGCGCTGCAGGGCCACATTGCCTGGCATCAGGTCAACAATGCCATCAGTGCAGGGCCGCCCTGATCGGCAGGGCGGCGACGATGGCCGCCTCGATGTCCAGCAGCTCGTCCCAGCGCTGGTCGATCACTTGCTGGTCGATGTATTTCTGTGCCAGTGACAGGAATAGCTCAAAGTGCCGTTCCTCGGAGCGGGCGATGGACTGGTAGAATTTTTTCAGGGGTCCGGCTGCCAGCGCCTGCGCTACCAGGGCGAAGCGCTCTGCGCCGCGGGCCTCGATAATGCTGGCCGTCAACAGCCGGTCGAGCATATACACCTCACTGCCTTTGCGCATAGATTCCCTGAATGCCAGTACATAGGGGTCTTTCTCGTCCGCTGCGGTGATGTGTCCCCGTTGGTGAATCCACTTGACCACCTCGCGATAGTGCGTCAGTTCCTCAATTGCCAGGTCTGCCATGGCGGCCACCAGTTCGGTGCGATCCGGGTAGTGGGACAACATGGAGATAGCCATGCCGGAGGCCTTTTTCTCAGCCGCCGCATGATCCAGCAGGAAACTGTCAAAATCCGCCATAACGGTCTCGGTCCAGATCGACGGAGTGGCGTAGCGCAGGGGGGATTCGGGCATAGGGAAACATGCTGTATCTGGAACGGGTGGCTATTGAACTGTAAGTAGGCAGCGAACACAAGATCAGCGCGTACAGCTGGTATCTTGTGTTGCTCATAGCCACGAACCCTATGCTAAACTTGCCAGTCGTTTTTGGGTGCCAGTGACTTTGCCATAGTCCTGCATTAACTAACCTTTCAGGAATAACGTGCCAATGATCATCAAGCCACGCGTTCGCGGATTTCTCTGCATCACCACACACCCCACCGGCTGCGCTGCCAACGTCAAAAGGCAGATTGACTATGTAAAGGGCAGGGGAGCGATTGAGAATGGCCCCAAGCGGGTGTTGGTGATTGGTGCCTCCACCGGCTACGGCCTGGCTTCCCGGGTTACCGCTGCCTTCGGCTGTGGTGCCGATACCCTCGGGGTCTTCTTTGAAAAAGAGGGCACGGAGAAAAAACCTGGCACTGCCGGTTGGTATAACTCGGCCGCTTTTCATAAATACGCAGAGCAGGACGGCCTGTACGCCAAGAGCATCAATGGCGACGCCTTCAGCGACGAGATCAAGCAAAAAACCATCGACACTATCAAGGCCGACCTGGGCCAGGTCGACCTGGTGGTCTACAGCCTTGCCTCTCCGCGCCGGCAGCATCCGGTGACCGGCGTGGTACATAACTCCACCCTCAAGCCCATCGGCGGCGATGCCGTGCAAAAGGGCGTAAATACCGACAAGGAGGAAGTACAGGACTTCCACCTTGAGGAGGCGACACAGGAAGAAATCGACAACACCATCGCGGTCATGGGCGGTGAAGATTGGCAGATGTGGATCGATGCGCTGGATGCCGCGGATGTGCTGGCTGACGGCGCCAAGACCACGGCCTATACCTATATCGGCGAGAAGCTGACCTGGGATATCTACTGGCATGGCACTATCGGTGCGGCCAAAAAGGACCTGGACAAGCGTGTGGTCAGCATTCGCGAGCGCCTGGCTGCCAGTGGCGGCGATGCCCGGGTGTCGGTGCTGAAGGCAGTGGTAACACAGGCCAGCGCGGCGATACCGGCGATGCCGATATACCTGGCCCTGCTGTTCAAGGTCATGAAAGAGAAGGGCATTCACGAAGGCTGCATCGAGCAGATCGATGGGCTGTTCCGTGACTCTCTCTATAACGACACACCCTATCTGGATGAGGAGGGCCGCTTGCGCGCTGATGGCAAGGAACTGGACCCGGCTATCCAGGAAGCAGTAGCGGAACTCTGGGAAGGCATTAACACCGAAACCCTGCGCCAACTGTCGGACTTCGCGGGTTACAAACGCGAGTTCCTGCAGCTTTTTGGTTTCGAGGTGGACGGTGTCGACTACGAGGTCGATGTGAACCCTCAAGTCGTCATCGATAACATGGCCTGAACAGATGCTGGATCACGGAGTCCCTTTTCGTCTCAACAGCCGGGTGCGGCGGATCGTTGCGCCGAATGCGGGCGTTATGACCGGCCCCGGAACCAATACCTATCTGCTGGGTGATGATGAGGTCGCGGTGCTGGATCCGGGCCCGGCAATACAGTCACATATCGATGCCATCCTCAATACAGCCGGTGATCGTATTCGCTGGATTGTGTGCACCCACACTCACCCGGATCACTCTCCCGCCTGGCAGGCAGTGGCTGCAGCTACCGGCGCCCAGGTCATAGGGGCATCCCCCCCGGACGATATGTTCCAGGACGATACTTTTGTACCCGACAGTGAAGTGCAGCACGATGATCTGCTGGCCACGAAGGAATTTACCCTGCGGGCCGTGCACACACCCGGCCACGTGGGCAATCACTTTTGTTTCTTCCTGGAGGAGGAGCAGATGATGTTTGCCGGCGACCACATCATGAATGGCTCGACCGTTGTTATCATTCCTCCCAGTGGCGATATGAAAGCCTATATTGAATCCCTGCAGTTGCTGCTGCGCTATCCCCTCAGGCTTATCGCGCCAGGTCACGGCGAAGTGATGGAAGATTCCCGGGGGGTGGTGGAATGGCTGGTTAATCACCGTTTGAACCGTGAGACCAAGGTGATCGCTGGCCTGCGCCAGTTGGGCCGGGCATCACTGGATGATCTGGTAAAAGTTGTTTACGACGACGTGGATACCGGCTTGCACAAGATGGCGAAGCTATCCCTCAGTGCCCACCTGATCAAGTTGCATCAGGAAAATCGTGCGCTGCAGCATGAGGCGGATGACGCCTGGGAGATGCTGGAAATCTAGGCCCTGCACACTGCGCGACGACAATTGCGATGACAATTGCGATGACACTCGCGATGACAATAATGAAAGCACCTGCTGCGGCAGGCCGAGACAGAATAGGAACGGAGAGCACTAGCGATGAATGGTTTGATGATGGACGTGAACCTGTCAATTACTTCTATCCTGAAGCACGCCGAGCGCGTGAACGGTGATGCGGAAATTGTTTCGATCACGGCGGATAACCCGCGCCACCGCTACACTTACCGGGAAGCGTTTGCCCGGGCGCGAAAATTGGCAGATGGCATTGCAGGCTGGGGGCTGGAGCGGGGCGACAGGATTGCCACCCTGGCCTGGAATGATTACCGCCATTTTGAAACCTATTATGCCTCGGCGTGCAGTGGCTATGTCTGCCACACCGTCAACCCGCGCCTGTTCCCGGAGCAACTGGTTTACATCATTAATCATGCAGAGGATCGTTACGTCTTCGTTGATCCCGACTTCCTGCCCCTGGTAGAAGGACTGGCAGATGAATGCCCGGGGGTGAAGGGCTGGGTGGTGCTGACCAATGAACAGCACATGCCTGAAACCAGCCTGCCCAATGCTATCTGTTTTGAAACCCTGGTCGCCTCCGGTAGCGAGTCATTCGAGTTCCCGGAACTGGATGAAAATTCCGCCTGTGCCCTGTGCTACACCTCGGGCACCACTGGCAACCCGAAAGGGGTGATGTACTCCCACCGCTCCACCATGCTGCATGCCTATGCCACCATGATGCCGGATGCCCTGGGTATCTCGCGCCGGGACGTGGTGTTGCCGATAGTGCCCATGTTCCACGTCAACGCCTGGGGTAATCCCTATGCCTGTCCCATGGCGGGTGCCAAGCTGGTGTTCCCCGGCAGCAAGATGGGTGATGGTGAGGTTTTGGCGACACTTATCAATGAGGAAAAGGTGACCCTGTCTGCGGGTGTGCCCACGGTCTGGTTGGGCTTGTTGTCCCATCTCAAAGCCACCGGCAAGCGGGTGGATTCCCTGCAGCGAATTATTGTCGGCGGCGCGGCCTGTCCACTTTCCATCATGGAAGACTTTGATACCTACGGGGTTGAATCGCGGGTGGGTTGGGGTATGACGGAAATGAGCCCGCTGGGTACGGTCAATAACAGTGCCTCGGCGCGGGAAGCTTACAGCAACGAAGAATATGCCAAGGTTCGCCTCAAGGGTGGGCGCGCTATTTTCGGTGTGGAGATGAAAATTGTCGATGACGAGGGTAATGAGCTGCCCTGGGATGGGGAGGCCTACGGTTCCCTCAAAGTCCGGGGGCCGTGGATCTGCTCCAGCTATTTCAAGCTGGAAGGCGCCGACGCTAACACCGAGGATGGCTGGTTTGAAACCGGTGATGTAGCCACCATCGACACGGACGGGTTTATGGCCATCACCGACCGCACCAAGGATGTGATCAAGTCCGGGGGAGAATGGATATCCTCCATCGAGGTCGAGAATGTGGCGACAGATCATCCCAAGGTGGCCGAGGCCGCAGTTATTGGGCATTTCCACCCCAAGTGGAGTGAAAGGCCGCTGCTGATTGTTGTGCGCAGCGCTGATGCGCAGGATTTGAGCGCCGAGGAAATGCTGGCCTGGTTCGACGGTAAGATCGCCAAGTGGTGGACGCCGGACGCGGTGGAGTTCATTGATGAACTGCCCCATACCGCCACCGGCAAGGTGCAGAAGGTCAAATTGCGCGAAATCTATAAGGATTTTGCCTTTCCCGAGTGAATGTCTGTATTTCGTATGACAGGGCGGCTGAAAAGGCGTCCTATGGTCATATCAGTCAAATTATTTATAACATCTGGTGATATTCGTAAAATACCGATCAATATTCTACGAATAACTGTTTTATTATCCCCCGTTACTGACTAATATAGCTCCCCCTGCCAGCCACAGCTGCGAGCACTGCTACTGCCATGCCTGATTCCCAGTATCGAGCACGAACCCTGCCCCAGGTAGTTATGGACGCCGCTGCGACCTATGGTCAGCGTATTGCCATCACTGCTGGTGAGGTGCAGCTGAGCTACGCCGACCTCGATGCGGCCAGGATACAGTCTGCCCGCGCTTTCATCGCCGCGGGACTGCAAAAGGGCGACCGGGTCGCTATCTGGGCTCCCAATATCTATCAGTGGATTATTGCTGCCATCGGCGCGCAGAGTATCGGCGGAGTATTAGTGCCCCTGAACACGCGCTATAAAGGTCCGGAGGCGGCCTATGTCATTCGCGCCAGCGGCGCGAAAATGCTGTTTACCGTGGGTGATTTCCTCGGCGTATGCTACCCTGAATTACTGGCTGACCAGGATTTACCCGGCTTGGAACGCATTGTGACGCTCACGGGCGCTGCAGCTGGAGCCCGGTCCTGGGAGGCTTTCCTGGCCGGTGGGGAATCAGTGGCTGCCGAGGAAGTGGCCGGCCGCTCTGCCGCCATCACGCCCGAAGATACTCTCGATATCCTGTTTACCTCCGGTACCACCGGCAATCCCAAGGGTGTGGTCACCGGTCACGGCCAGAATATCCGTACCTTCGAGAACTGGAGCAGCACAGTCGGGCTGCGTTCAGATGACAACTATCTGATCATCAACCCCTTCTTCCACTCCTTCGGGTACAAGGCCGGTTGGCTGGCGGCGATTATCTGTGGCGCGCGTATCCTGCCGGTGCTGAATTTCGATCTGGACGCGGTGCTGGCGCAGATCGAGCGCGATAAAATCTCCATGATTCCCGGCCCGCCTACTATCTACCAGTCCCTGCTGGCTCATCCCAGACGCCAGGACTACGACTTGTCCAGCCTGCGCCTGGCGGTAACCGGTGCCGCACCGGTACCAGTAGAGCTGGTACGACAGATGCGCGAAGACCTGGGCTTTGAAGTAGTGGTGACCGCCTACGGCCTGACCGAGACTTGCGGCGTGGTTTCCATTTGCCGTCCCGATGACAGCGCCGAGCGCATTTCCCACAGTTCCGGTTGTGCCATGGACGGGGTCGAGATCAAGTGTGTCGACAAAGAAGGTAATACCGTCGCGGCGGGTACCGCTGGCGAGATCTGCTGCCGTGGCTTCAATGTGATGCAGCACTATTTCAACAATGACGAGGCTACCGCCGAAGCCCTCAGTGCTGATGGCTGGCTCAAGACCGGTGACGTCGGCGTGATGGACGAGGACGGTTACCT
>CBDTVJ010000116.1:0-9813 GCA_965363655.1 uncultured Halieaceae bacterium
GTACTTCGCCTTTGGCATCGATATACCGACGGTTGGCGGCTACGGTGGTGTGACCGCCCCCGGTATGTCCTACGGTTTGACCCTGCGGTACAACTGGCGCTAGGCATTGTTATTCAGCCGCAGGTGTGCCCGGACTAACAGGCTGGCCGTTACTTACCGCAGGTAACCGATCACCGCAATAAAGTGAAAGGTAGAGCCAGCCAGAACAAAGAAATGCCATATTCCATGTGCATGGTTTAGCCAGCCTATTTTGTCTACTATGTAAAACACAACGCCAGCGGTATAGGTTACGCCCCCTGCTGCCAGCCAGAGAAATCCCTCATGGGGTAGTGCAGATTTCAGGCTGGGGAAGTCCAATGAGCAGGCCCAGCCCATACTGAGGTAGATGATGAGCTGGCAGGTCTTCACCAGTTTGCCTGATAGCAATACCTCGCTAATAATCCCGATAATTGCCAGCGACCAGACCAAGGCCAGTATCATGTTGCCCTTGTCACTATCAACCCCGATTAACATGAAGGGCGTGTAAGTGCCTGCGATCAGCAGGTAGATCGATATGTGATCCAGCACCCTGAACACCCGCTTCAGTTCGGGAGCGCGAAAACTGTGGTAGAGCGTAGACATGGCGTAGAGCAGAACCAGTGTTAGTCCAAACACGCTGTAGCCAACGATTGTCCGGGGATTGCCCGTCTGGATGCTTAGCGCCAGGAGGGCGCCCAAGGCGATCAGTGCAAATACTGATCCTACGAGATGGCTGATACTGTTGAGCTTTTCACCGTAGTACATTTATCCCGGTGTTCTCCCTGGTGTGAGGCGATTTTGATTGGCGGATTTGGAAATAGTATTACTGTCGCAGGCTAAAAACATCTTGTTGTACACTAGCACAGTCGCCACATAGCAGTACATGGATTGCGTTTAGGACGCATTCAGTAACTGTGCCTGATAAGAGAAGCCAGATCGGTCTGGCCAATTTTTGATTTATGAAAAAGAAGGTACGCAGCTAGATCAATGATAAGAGCTTTTCTAATACTCGTTATCACGACTGTTATATCCGCCTGTTCGTCGCAGACGGCACAACAGTCTGCCGGACAAGAGGCTGCAATTGAGGCTGGTTCCGGTGCCAATCGAACGATTGCCCTGCTGGGAGCGACCGGCATGGTCGGTACTTACGTTTTACAGGAGGCACTGTCGCAGGGCTATACCGTCCGGGCGTTGGCTCGAACACCCGCAAAGCTTGATCTGTACAAGGAAGAAATAACAATCGTTCAAGGCGATGCGCGAGACCTCTCGGCGATAAGGACATTATTGCTTGATAGCGATATTGTGCTGAGTGCGCTGGGCCCGGTCAGGGCAGATGGAGGCGCCGCTCAAATGATAAGTACAGTGGCAACAGGTCATGTTCTCAACGTGATGGAAGAGTCCGGTAGCCGGCGATACATCGTAGTGTCCGGTGGGGGTGTGGTGGTTCCGGGTGACGAGCGCAATTTCACCGGTTGGTTAATGCGAAAAATGGTATCGATCACGCTGCGCGATACCCTGAAGGACAAACAGGCAGAGTATGAGTTGCTCGCCACAAGTGCAGTGCCGTGGACCCTGGTCAGGTGTCCCCTGATTCTGGATGAGCCCTATCGCCATGTTGCCAGTGCATCATTGGAAACTCCCGATTCATTTACCCTCAGGGCCGGCGAACTGGCGCGTTTTATGATTGGCGAGATTGATGCTGGTGAGTTTTCCGGGAAGGCGCCTTTTCTCTACAGCGAATAACTATTCAACTTCCCAGTCAGCTTCAAATACGGAAAACTCATCATCCTGTTGCAGGTTGCCAGCAGTGGAATCTTCGAAACGTGCATTGCAGGCGTCTATAGTCGGCTTGGCGGCGATGTAGTTGGAGATCAATGCCCTGGTAATGTCCAGCTCTTCGCTCAGGCTGAGATCGCTGCGGTTCAATATCCGGTTGGTGGTGGTCTGCATGCCCTCATTAAGTGGTACGGCGCAACGATGAAATGGCATCACCTCGGCCACTGCATCCTGCCTGCCATCCTGATACATAAAGGCTTCATTGGTGTCAGTAAAGTAGACCATGTCTACAGTGCCATCGCCCTCGAGGTCTTGCACACACATGCTGAGAATAAGATAGGAGTCACAGATAGTAGTGCTTTTTGCCTGCCACGGGGCTGTCTCCGGAGTGCTCGCACAACCGGCCATAATGGCCACAAGGCTTAGCAGAGCCAGGTGGATTCCTTTACTGTGTTTGCTGACGCGCACTATGCAGATAAACCTGTTTTCCTTGGAAATGCCGATTATGAAGCAAAGCCTTTAAGGTCGCCAGAGTACATATTCCACACATCATGGTAGTAAAGTTGCCGGGATTTTTACCGGCACAAGGATATTTCACAAGTATCAATTTGTGGCAGTCCCCGCCAAGCCTGAGTAAACTTGCTTATACCGGCAGCATCAAAATCAGGCCTATTACCGGGACAGTAAAAGGACAAGGTATGAGAATTCAAGCGCTATTCCGTTGTGTCACGTTCTTCGTGGTTCTGTTGGTTTCCACGTATAGCCTGGCAGAAGTAGTCTGGATTGATGTGAGAACGTCCCTGGAGCACCAAATTGATAGTATTGATGGTGATATACGCATCGGCCATTCGGAGATCGTTCCCGAAGTGGAAAAGTTGTTCCCCGACAAAGATATCGCGATCAGGTTGTATTGCCTTAGCGGTGGCCGGGCCGCAACAGCTGAGCAGGCTTTGAAACAGGCGGGCTATACTGATGTCGAAAATATCGGTGGTATCAGTGATGCGAGAAAATATCGCCACCTTGAGGAATAGTATTTATGTTCTCTCGCACGAACCCGCGGTTTGACCAGGTGATCTCCTGGCGGGGAGCCATCTGTAGTTACCCGTCAGCATGCATCATTCAGGTCTATTCCAGTGAGCGCAGCAAGTGCAGCGTTTCGCCGCGCATCATATCTACGCTGCCGAGTACCGTATCGACGCTTAGCTGTTCGTCTCCCAGATCTTCCCAGTTTGACCCCCAGGTTGCACGCAGCATCTGTGCCTTCTGCGGCATCGGTGCTTCGAGTAACTCAGATAGATCTACTATGGTCAGGACTATAGTCCAGCCCAAGCGCGGATTACCTTTATCGGTTTCATCCTTGTCGTAGCGGCGGTGAAAGACGACTTGCTGCAACTGATTCAGCTTTGACAATATTTCAAAGGCAGCCTGTCGATGATTACGGTTGGTTTCAGATTTTTCATTACGCCAGGTGTTGTAACTTAAGGCCGACAATGCCACAGCCAAACTAATCAGCGCAACTGCATTGCGCCTCACTTGCTCCCAGATGCTTTTGCTTTCCGCGTCAGTCATGCGCTTATAATGCATGGTGTACACACCGAGTCAAGGTGCGTACACCATGCTGGCCCAGCTATTCAGTGACCAGTTCATCCTCCAGCACATTGAAGATAGCGGCCAGGAGTGAAAAGAAGTGTTCCGTTATTGTCATTATTGCTTCGCTATTGCGGGAAGAGGTGCTTTGGATGGGCACGAGAATGGAATGTAGACAGGGCGCCATGCTACCCAGTGCGGTGGCGGCTGCACCAAGCAAAACATCGATTGGCCAGTTTTTGTTGGCCCTGGAGAAGTTGAGGATTTCCACGACGATTATCTTGCCGATGTCGAAGGTTTGCCCTGTGATAATTTGGGTGTGCTCCCACAGTTCCGCAACCGCTGACACTCCGTCTTCAGTCAGGCCCTTACTTTCCAATTGCCTAAGAATACCTGCCTTACTGAATTCAGCGGTCTGCGCGTTGAGTACTGCGATTTCCATTTTCGCATCGGGTATAGCCAGTTGCATAGTCCACCCTTAAAGCTATTTATATGTATATCGATGCTTACAGGTTAGCGGCAGTTGGCTGAGTGGGATATGGCAGGATACGCCAATCTGTTGATCTTTTGCGCCAGAGAGGAACTTTCGGGGTAAATGTGTGTACAACTGAATCCCGTAGATGGGATTGGAGCAATTCCTGCAGGAAGCGAGAATACATGTATCATAACCTTTGCTTTGCACGGTTCCCGCGAGGATCGGGTGAGCTTATGTTGAATCTACTTACAGTAAGAAAGGCTATCTATTAATGGCGAGGGAAGAAGAAATCCAGGAACAGAAACGGATGGGAACCGTCATGCAGGCGCTGGCCTGGCTGGTGCTTCTCGGCCTTGGCGTTTTTTTCTTCAGTGATCTTCTCGATAAGCAGTACAACCCTAATCAGTCTGTGCAGACACGCTATGCGGAAGAGGGCGTGAGAGAGGTCGTGCTGCAGCGCAACAAGTTTGGCCATTACGTGACTGCGGGCAAAATCAATGGAGTGGCCGTCACCTTCATGGTGGATACCGGCGCTACCGGTGTTGCAATTCCGGAGGCAGTAGCCAATGATCTTGGGATACCGCGCGGCAGGGCCTTCCAAACCCAAACTGCCAACGGAACCTCTATCAGTTATGCTGCAAACCTGGAGTTGGTTAGTGTAGGCGGTATCGAGTTACAGGATGTGCGGGCGGGGATCGCCCCAGGCCTGCAGACTGAGCAGATATTACTGGGCATGTCTTTTTTAAAGCACATCGAGTTTTCCCAGCGTGGAGACACACTGATACTGCGTCAGTAGGATCGCTCACTATGGGGGGATGGTGCTCCGGCGCAGGCCGCGAATTCCGGCGGAAGATGTCTGGTTGGCCGTCTGGAGAGAACTCCGCCAGGGAATCCCCTGACGGATTTTTGCTGCTACGCTTACCTGGTCATTCCATCGACAGTCTTCGCCGCTTCGCCCGCCGTATTGGCGGCCTCATCGGTGGCCGTATTTACCGCATCACTTGCCTGCTGACCGGCTGAGTTATAAGAGTCGGCGGCGCTCTGTGTGGCGTCACTGGCAGACTGGTTTGCGGAATCGTAAGCACTGGAGGCCATTTCCCCCGCAGCCTTACTGCCTTCCACCGCAGTCTCAGCAGCCTGGTCGGCCAGGTCGCTGGCAGCCTGGCTGGTGTCACTGGCGATCTCCGAAGCAGCTTGCGTGGCGTTGCTCGCCGTTTCGCTTGCTGAGTCCATGGTATCGCTCGTCATTTGACTAGCTGAGTCTGCTGCGTTTGTGACGGTCTCTCCCGCAGCTTGCGAAGCTTCCTGCACCTTGTTGTTCATAGTTTCAATACTGGAAGAGACTGTGTTCTCGCCCGAATCATCGCTGCTACATGCGCTCAGCATGGCGGTTGATAACACAACCAAGGCGGCGGTGCCGATGAACCAATTTCTGACATTATTCATTGTGTAGCTCCTGTTTGATGAGGTGATGACTAGTAGTGAATGGCGCGATCCATTGTTTTCGCCTGTGCCACCCATTTGCTGACCATTGAGGCTGAGGGCATGGAGCGCACCAGCTTCTTGGCTTCATTGACCTCTTCCATCTTGGCGTGGAGATTGTTGGCATTCCGCTGGGCCAGCTCCGGCACAGTATCAACGCCAGCGCACTCCAGCAGGTCAGCGTACTCACCGCCAATACCACTTACCCGGGCCAGGTCGGCGCGGTTAATCCACTTGAGGATCAGTTTGTCGCTGATACCAGATTCACTGATAAGCTTTTTGCGTCCTGCGGGTTTGCCGCCCTGCTCCAGGAGTTTTGCCTGGGTGGTCACGCCACAGGCCTTGAGCTTCTCCGCGTATTTTTCGCCAATACCTTCAATCTCAGACAGTTTTGCCATGGTGTTCTTCCTTAATTATCAGATCACTTTATGAATGCCCCGAAGGGTCGCGTTCCGCGCTGCAGGTTCCACACACAGAACCTGCAGTTTGGCGCGAGCTGGACGCGGGGGCCAGCCAGTCGTGTAAAGGTTTTGTAAAAAGCGACTAGCTGCTACTTAAGGGAATCCGCAATGAAAAACAGCTGCCACCTGTGGGATTGTTGCTGGCGTTGATACTGCCGCCATGCGCACTGGCCACAGCGGACACAAAACGCAGGCCCAGGCCGACCCCGCTGCGGGCATGGGTGCCCTGGTGGAACTGGTCGAAAATGCGCTGCATGTCATTCGGGTCTATGCCTTGCCCCTCGTCACTGACTTCGAAGACCGCCCAGTCCGACTCCCTGCTGACGCTGATGTTCATCCTGGAACCATTCGGGCTGTGCTTCAGGGCGTTGTCGATAAGGTTGATCAGGACTCGCTCTACGAGGTCGCGGCTGCAGTTGAGCCACAATTCATCGTCGCTGTCGGCTATGTGCAACTCTATGTCTCGGGCGATAGCACTGTGGTAGAGCTGCGCAACGGCGTTATCGACCAGAGATTGGGCATCGCACTGGTCGAAGCGCGGTAGCGCGGCCTGCTCAAGTTTCGCCAGTTGAATGAAGTTCTCGGCGTAAGACAGGTTGGCCCGTATATACTTTTCGATCTGTCCCAGCAGCTGGATATCAGTTTCCGCTGGTGACGTATCCCTGGCGCTCTCGATCAGCGCCAGCACTGAGGTCAGCGGTGCGCGCAGATCGTGAGACAGGAAGTTAAGCGCCTCTGTCCGGCTTTTTTCACTCTGCTTGAGCTCGGATACATCAGTCAGCACTAACAGCAACAGCGGGCGATTGAGGCCAATGACACCACCCTGCAGCAGCAGGTCTCGCCGATTCGCCCTGGAATGGCCCTCGCACTGGAATTGATCTCCCGGCCTGGCCAGGCCGCCCAGTAGCTCGCCGAGTTCCGTTTTTCCTTCGAGTTCGATGCCTCCGAGGGCAGACTTAAGCTCTCCACCGGGTCCCTGTAGAGCCAGCAAATCCCTGGCCTCGTCGTTTACCATCAATATGCGCCCATAGTATTCCGCCAGAATGACGCCGGATGCCAGTTGCTCCATGGTGTCGCGTACCAGTTCATGATTTTGCCGCGCCTCGCGGTAGGCGCGGCCCAGTTGCATCATGATGGCATCCACTGGATCAGCGCTTGGCACATTGGAGTTCGGTGCTGACGCTTCAAAAAAAGAATGGTGCCGATTTTCCTGGCCAAGTTGGAGTAACTGCTCCTGAATGAAATCCATCGCCGCTGCCAGGCGCAACCAGTTCCACAGTGGGTAGAGGAACAACAGGGTTAGTAACATGGGCGCGGGGGAGATCCACAGGCGCAGGTAGTGCAGGATCAGGAAAGAAGCCAGCGGCAGCAATATGGCGGCACAAAGTACCGCCAACAGCAGGCGACCGGGTTCCAGCCGAGTAAAGCCGAAGACCGTGAGGGCGATTATTGCAAAAGCCAGCAGCGACGAATTTACGTGGGCAAGAGGTTGTGCCAGTTGTCCGCTGCGCAGGGCGTGGAAAATGTTGGCATTGATCTCTACACCGGGAATCTGCCCCAGGGAGGTGGTGATGTTGTCTACATGTCCCGCAGCAGTGGCGCCTACAAACACAATCTTGTCGCGCAGGAAATCTTCCGGAAGCCGGCCCTTCATCACCACGGCGTAGGGAATCCGGGTGATGGTGCCAGCTCCTCCCATGAAGGGTATCAGGTTGGCGTGGCTGCGGATGATGGCATTTGGGTCGGGGTCTGCCAGCACCCGGTGGTCCGAGACGCCCGGCAGTGGCTCTACATCCAGTCCCAGTACCTGGCTAAGGGCGACTGCGAAATGGGGCCAGCGCGGCTGTCCCAGCCCCTCGCGCAGATAAACGCCGCGCGCCACCCCGTCGCTGTCTACCTCTATATGCACATGACCCAATGCTGCCGCGGCGGACATGAATGGCTTGATGGGAGGCATTTCGCGCAGGCTGCCACCGGGCCCGGACTGACCTATGAATACTGGCAGTACTACCGAACCCAGTTGTTTGAATTCGTCGGCGAGCAGCTGGTCCACCGTAGGATATTCCTGGTAGGCCTCGGCGAATAAAACATCCATGGCTACAGCGGAGGCGCCCGCGGCACCCAGCTGGCGCATTAGTTCTACATGGTTTTCCCTTGGCCAGGGCCAGCGCCCCAGTTCCAGTAGGCTGTCTTCATCCACCGCGACGATGACAATATCGGAAGCGTATTCAAGTGGTGTGGTTTCGTTGAAAATGTCGTAAATCACCCGGTCCAGGGGTTGTACCCAGTCGAACCATGACAGGGCACCACAGAACAGACCACCGACCAGCGCTAACAGCAGGCGTCCATAGAATAGTTGCGCCGGAATTCTCACGGGAGCGTTAGGTTCTGCGTTAGATCAGCATGACGGCGGCGATGATGCACCACAAAACCAGATCCCAGTAGGTTTGTTGTTCCTCCGGTGGTGGTTGCACGCACAAAGGCAATTCGCTTTCGAGCCCGTTGAACCCTTCTGCATCGACGCCTCGTACCACCAGGCGATAACAGCCCTCGGCCAGGTCGGTGATGATCAATTGTGGCTCAGTAGGGCGATAGGTGACCAGTAGCGCTCCCGCACCTGACTGGTTGTAGAGGTCGAGTTGCCAGGCTTTGGCGCCGGGATCATCCGACCAGCGCACGCTTACCGGCAGCGGTGAATCGAGCCGCGGTTGTTCGAAAACCGGCGCTGCTAGCAGTTTCCGTGGTTCACCCAGAGCTTCACCAGGTTTGGCCCGCAGACCGAAACCAGCGGGCACGTCTGCGGTTGAGCTGGCCTGGACGGCGACCAGGCCCTTCAGCACTTCGCTGCGGGTACTATTGCCCTTGCTCTCGCTGGCGACCCGGTACTCGGTGCCGCGTACGGCGGCGATTGCCGAAGGTGTGTGAATTTCGAAGCGCGAGCGGGAACGTGGTTTTACCTTGACCTCCACTTCACCGCGATCCAGTTGTATCTCGGATACCTGGCCAGGTGCCTTGCCCACGCTCATGCTGTCAAGTTCAAGGATACTATTTGGTCGTAGTAGAAGTTCGCTGTGTTCCCCAAGCTTGATCCTGGCGCTACCAGCCCCACTTCTAAGAAGACTGCCCAGCAATAGATCCTGTCCTGCCACCAGTGGCACTAGTTTACTGCCGGTGTATTGCTGGTACTGGACCTCGCCCTGCACGTTCAGCACGGTACCGACTATTGGAAGCTCCAGCAACCAACTGACGGGGATGCGTATATCAGTCCCTGGCTGGATGGTGCGGTCATTGGGGATATTGTTGTAGCTTGCCAGTTCCATCCAGCAACCGCGTCGGGCGGTGTACTGCAGACACAGGTTCCACAGCGTATCGCCCGACTGCGCGCGATAGATCCAGTCCTGTGCGACGGCCTCCCGGGCGCCCCAAAGGCTGCCAACAATAGCAAGCGCAAGAATCCATCGATGGTAATTCATAGTGCTTCTAGTCGATATCCGTGTCGGTAAACGGTCTTCACACAGTATCCCATATTGGGACCAATTTTGAGTAGTTTACGTATGCGGCTGATGTGCATATCCACGGTCCGCGTATCGAGCTGGGCATCCACACCCCAGACTTCACGCAACAGAAATTCTCTTGATAGTAGTTTGCCGGTATTGGCAAAGACGCAGGCAGCCAGTTGGAATTCAGTCGGAGTCAGTTTAACTTCTGCGCCATCGAGGAAGGCCCTGCGGTTGGCCAGATCCAGCTCCACCGGGCCCAGCTTTAGTTTTTCCGGCTCTTCACTGCCGCTGCGTCGCCACAGTGCGGTAAGCCTCGCCAGCAGCTCAGACCGGCGCAGGGGCTTGATGATGTAATCATCGGCACCCGTGGACAGGCCGCGCACGATATCGTCCTCGCTGTCCTTTGCGGTGGCGAATATCACCGGGCCTTCGAATTTGAGTTTTTGCCTGACGAAGTCCAGAATATCGATACCCTCACAATCTGGCAGCTGCCAGTCAAGAATCAGCATATCGG
>CBDTVJ010000117.1:0-9786 GCA_965363655.1 uncultured Halieaceae bacterium
CCGCGAGTAGCAAGGTGGCAAGGCCGATCCAGGCCACCGCCTGCAGTGTCGGCGGTGCCAGCAGGAACAGTTCATAGTTGCGGGCGATCAGGTAAACCCCCGCTGTCACCATGGTGGCGGCGTGAATCAGTGCGCTGACCGGGGTAGGGCCGGCCATCGCGTCGGGGAGCCAGGTGTGCAATGGTAGTTGGGCTGATTTGCCCAAAGCACCGCCTAGCAACAGGGCCGTTGCTACTATGGGTAGCAGGTCTCCGCTTTGCCACTGGGTATTGGCGGCCGCCATCAGGGGTTGGATCTGCAGGGTGCCCAGCTCGGTGAACAGTAGTAACAGGCCCAGTACCATGGCGGTGTCGCCCACCCGCGTTACCACAAAGGCCTTGCGAGCGGCCTTGCCATTGTCCCCGTCCCGGTACCAGAAACCTACAAGGAGGTAGGAGCAGGCGCCCACACCTTCCCAGCCCAGGTATAGCAACAACAGGTTATCGGCCATCACCAACAGGAGCATGGCGGCCACGAACAGATTCATGTAGGCGAAGTAGCGGCACAGGGATTCGTCTTCCCACATGAACTCGATGGAGTAGAGGTGGATCAGGAATCCCACGCCGGTGATGACCGACATCATCACCACAGTGAGTCCGTCCACGTAGAAGGCTATGCGCGGGGTAAAGTTGTCCACGGCCATCCAGGTCCACAGCGTCAGTTCCTGCACCTGGCCGTCATCCAGGTAGGTGCGAGCTACCAGCGCCACGCACAGTGCGGACAGTCCAACAGAACCGGCGCCCAGGGTGGCGGCCACTTGCCTGGGCATGCGGCCGGTGCTGGCGATCAGCAGGGTGGCGCTCAGCAGGGGGAAGAACGGAATCAGCCACAGACTCGACATATCAGCCTCGCAACCTGTTGGCCTGGTCCATATCCAGCGTTTTGAAGCGACGTTGGATCTGCAGTACCAGTCCGAGACCGACGGCTACTTCCGCTGCGGCAACCGAGAGTATCAGGAGGAAAATAATCTGGCCGTCGGCCTGTCCCCAATGGGCGCCGGCGGCGATAAACGCCAGTGCGGCGGCGTTGAGCATGACCTCCAGGGACATGAGCATGAAGATGATGTTGCGCCGCAGCATCAGCCCCATCATGCCGCAGCAGAACAGGCAGGCCGCCAGCAGCAGAACATGTTCCAGTGGTATTTGCAGGCCGTCCAAGAGCTTACTCCTCGCGCCGCACGATAAAGCGGCGCCCCAGGTGGTAGGCGCCGACCAGTCCTGCCAGCAACAGCATGGAGGCAATTTCCACCGCCAGCACATAGGGACCAAATAATGTGAGCCCCACTGTTTTGGGATCTACGCTGACGCCACTGGTGATGGCCGGCGCATGCCGCAGGGCAAGGATAAGCTCCAGCAGCAGCAGGCCCGCCAGGATGCCCGGAACAATCCAGTTGCGGGGACTCAGCCACTCGCGCTCCCTTTCATTGCCCGCTTCGCCGAGGTTTAGCATCATGATGACGAACACAAACAGCACCATGATGGCACCGGCATAAATAACAATTTCCAGTGCGGCGGCGAAGGGTGCGCCCAACAGGAAGAACAGCACTGCCACGGCAAGAAGTGAAACAATCAGGTAGATCAGCGCATGTGCTGCGTTGGCCCGGGTCAGCGCGGCGATGGTCGCTACCAGGGCGATCAGGGACGCTATGTAGAACAGATTCTCTAGCATATTTGCTGATTCTCAATCATTACTGTTGGCACTCAATCCTTACACTCAATTTCTGGGCCAGGCACTTGCTCATGGCATTAAACTCTTGACGTCTATGGGCTGTGCTTCGTTTTGCGCCTGCCCCTTGTCCTTGCCGGCAATTGCCAGGCCCGATACCCGGTAGAAGTTGTAGTCGTGGTATTTCCCCGGGCCATCAATTTGCAGGTGCTCTTTTTCATAGACCATGTTGCTGCGGTCGTATTCGCACATCTCGAAATCCGGAGTCAGTTGTATGGCATTGGTGGGGCAGGCCTCTTCACACATGCCACACATGATGCAGCGTGAAAAATTGATACGGAAGAATTCCGGGTACCAGCGGCCATCCTCCTTGACGCCCTGTTGCAAGGCAATGCAGTCCACCGGGCATGCCACTGCGCACAGGTTGCAGGCGACACAGCGCTCCTCGCCATCGGGGTCATTGGTCAGTACGATACGGCCGCGATAGCGGGGTGCCAGGTAGGGCATTTCTTCCGGGTACTGCACTGTCTCTGCTTTGGTAAAGCTGTGTTGCAGAATGGTCCAGATGGTGCGCAGTTGGCTGGCCAGTGCTTTCAACATGGCGCTAGCCCCTTATCCACAGCGCTATAGCGCCGGTCATCAGTAGATTGAACAGCGTCAGTGGCAGCATAACTTTCCAGCCCAGTGACATCAGCTGGTCATAGCGGGGTCTGGGTATGGCGGCACGCAGTAGCACGAAGAAGCAGATGATGATGAAAACTTTCAGGCGGAACCAGATAATAGGAGGTAGCCAGGGCCCCAGCCAGCCGCCAAAGAACAAGGTGACAATCATGCAGGAAATCAGGATCAGCCCCAGGTACTCCCCGAGCATGAACATCGCAAACTTCATACCGCCGTATTCCGTGTGGAAGCCGGCGGTCAGTTCGTGTTCCGCCTCCGGAAGATCGAAGGGCAGTCTATGACTCTCGGCGATACCTGCGATCATAAAAGTGAACAGCCCCAAAAATTGCGGGACGCAATACCACAGATCCCGTTGGGCCTCGACGATAGCGCGCATGCTGAAGCTGCCGGTGAGCATGACCACGCCCATTAGTGACAAGCCCATGAACACTTCATAGCTGACCATTTGCGCCGCGCTGCGCAACCCTCCCAGCAAGGCATATTTATTGTTGGAGGCCAGACCGGCCAGCATGACCGCGTACACCGCAAGCGACGTCATGCCGAGGAAGAACAGCAAGCCAATATTTAAATCGATTATGTAAAGATCGGGCCCGAAAGGTACCACCGCGAAGCCCAGTAACATGGCTACCACAATGGCGGTGGGGGCGAAAACGAAAACCAGGCGGTCGGCAAAGGGTGGCACCCAGTCGTCCTTGGTTAACAGCTTCAGCATATCTGCCAGAACCTGGAATATTCCGAATGGGCCCAGGCGATTGGGACCATAGCGATCCTGCCAGATGCCCAGCAGGCGTCGCTCGAACCAGGTGAGAACGGCTGCCCCCCCCACTGCGGCGACTATGATGCACAGGCCGAAGGTAATGGTGCCAAGCTCAGACATGGCCACCTCCGTCGCTGCCAATTACCTCGGGAGTGCGGCGCTGCCACTGGTCTGCCTTTTTCAGGCTGCCGAATGGGGTGGAGGACAGGTTTTCGGTACCCGCAAGCCCGCTGCTGAAGCCGGCGCAACCGGGTGCCAGGCTGTCGTTGATTCGTACTTCGAGAGTAGCGAGGTTTTCGTTCACCTCCACTCCATCACCGGCACGGACGCCGATGGCATTGGCGTCAGCGTCGCAGATTTCGATAAATGCAGTCTCCACCAGCTCTGCAATGCCCGGGCTAAGGGCACTCAGTTCATCGGAGCCAAAAATTCGTTGCCGCGGTACTAATAGCCAACGCCCGCTCTGGGGCTGGAATGCTGGTGGTGGGCTTTGTTCCTCTGCATTAGTGGACTTTCCCGGGTGCAATAATCGTGCGCCTGCTGTGCCTCCTTTGAGGGGGCCACCTACCTCTGCCTGGAACCTGTGCAGGGACTGGTTGGAGTTCCAGCCCGGCGACCATACGTAGGGCAGCAGTGCGCCGGGCTGGTCCCGGTTCAGTCCTTCCATGCTGAAGGATAAGGGAGATTCCTCATCTACCGGTTGTTTGGGCTCATGTACGGAAACTGCTGCGCGCATAGCCGTGCGACCACTGTAGCGGTGTGTCTGGCGCGGGATTTTCATGCCCAGGTTGCGGAAATGGTGGTCGGGAGCTGCCGCAGTAAGGCCGGCCAGTGCGTCAATGGTGTTGCCGCAGGCTCGCGTGACATCGTCAAAATGGTGCAGTGATTGCACTTCTTCGTAGCCCGTCTCCTTCATGCAGGCCAGCAGCCAGACCCAGGCAGGGCGGCGCTCCGCGGCGGGCTGGAATACTGGATAGTATCGCTGGGCGCGGCCCTCCAGGCTGACCAGGGTACCTTCGCTCTCGGCGAAAGTTGCTGTAGGTAGAGCCAGGCTGGCGCGGGAAGTGGTGCGGTTGTCCAGGCTGTCCAGCACCAGCACCTTACTGAATGCCGCCAGCAGGCCATCGATTTGTGCAGTCGTGCCGCGTCGATAGAGGTCGTTTTCAAGAACCACCAGTGTATCGATCTCACCGCTGGCCGCTCGCTGTTGCAGGTCCTCAAGACCGGGTGCGTCCGGCCCGGCCAGCATGGCCTGCCCCAGGCTGTTCGCCTCCGGCACCGCGAGGCACAACATGGCTGAATTGCCCTTGGCCGCCAGGTTGTTGGCAAGCAGGGCGGCCGCAGCTAGCACGGCGGCGTTGCCACAGCCCGTCCCCGACACTATCAGGGGTCGCTGTGCGGTGGACATTGCGCTGGCTATTTCCTCGACCTGTTCCCGCAGCGGCGCTGGCAGTGGATCAGTAGCCTGCCCAGCGATAGTCGCCGCTACCGCGTAACCCAACCGTGCGATGTCATCCGGCGCCAGGCTCAGCCGGGTGCAGGCTACATCGTCCAGTCTAGTGTCAGCCACTGATGCAATGTAAAGGGGGCAGCGCTGTTCCTGCGCGAGATTCCTGATCGCAGCATCCTGCCAGGTTTCCAGCCCCAGATCCGCAGCCAGCTCGTAGGCTTTATTACGCACACTCTGGCGCAGGGCCAGGGCGATGCGCGGGGCGGTATTGGTAAGGTCTTCTCCCAGGATGAGTACCGCATCGGCTGATTCGATGGTGGCGATATCCGGAATGACTGCACAGCTGCGCTGTTGCAGCTGCAGTACCTGATTCACCAGGGCCTGTTCCTGTTGGGAGAAACCGGGTGTGAAGTTGTCACTGCCGACCAGGGTGCGCAGCAGGTAATTGGCTTCCACCGATGCGCGGGGCGAGCCGATGCCGGCAATACGGCCACGCGTGCAGGCCTGCTGCATTTCCTGCAGGGCCTGGTGATGATTCAGCGCCTTGTAGGTGCCATCGCCATTGCGCAATCCCGGGTACAGGAGACGGTGTTGATCGTTCACAAACCCCGCGCCAAAGCGTCCGCGGTCACACAGGAAGTACCCGTTGACCTCGGCATTAAAACGATTGTGAATTCGTTTCAGTTTGCCGTAGCGCTCTCCCGCCAGCGTATTACAGCCCACCGCGCAGCCGGTACAGACAGAGGGTGCTGACTGCAGGTCCCATTTGCGGGTGTAGTCGTGCACCAGTGTCTTGTCGGTGAAGACACCGGTAGGGCAGACCTCCACCAGGTTGCCGGCGAATTCACTTTGCAGCACGCCCTCCTGGTGACGCCCAAAATACACGTGGTCACGGGAGGCCAATGCGGCAAGATCAGTGCCACCGGCATAATCGCGGTAGTAGCGGGTGCAGCGGTAGCAGGTAATACAGCGGTTCATCTCGTGATTGAGCAGCGGGCCGAGGTATTGGTTACGGTGCGTGTTTTTGCGGCCGCGGTAGTGGCGGTCCCGATGTCCCACCATGACCGTCATGTCCTGCAGGTGGCATTCGCCGCCCTCGGCGCACACCGGACAATCGTGGGGGTGGTTCAGCATCAGCGATTCCACGATATCCTTCCGGAACTGCTGCGCCTTGTCTCCGCCCAGGGAGAAGATAGCGCCATCCGTTATCGGGGTCATACAGCCCATAACGATGCGACCGCGCTGGTCTTCGGCATTTTGGTATTGCACCACCGCACATTGCCGGCAGGCACCGATAGAACCCATGGCGGGGTGCCAGCAGAAATAGGGCAGGTCCAGCCCGAGAGACAGGCAGGTTTCCAGCAGGTTTTTGCCCGCCTCGACCTCGTAGTCCTGTCCATCGATCTGGATAGTGGGCATTATCCGGCACCCCCGTCGCAGTGGGGGCATGCCCCGCCATCGATATGCCTGGCGAAATCTTCCGGGAAGTATTTCAGGGCGCTCTGTAACGGTTCCATCGCACCCGGTGCAAGGGCGCAATGGGTATTGCCAATAGCGCCGATAAAGTTGACCTGCTGGGCGAGGGTGTCCATGTCTTCAGGGCGCCCCCGTCCCTGTTCGATGTCATCCAGGACCTGCGCTGTCCAGGGCAGGCCATCACGGCAGGGCGTGCAGAACCCGCACGATTCGCGGGCGAAAAACTCAACCAGGTTTTTGACGAAACCCACCGGGCAGGTTTTGTCATCGAGGATAATCATGGTGCCGGTTCCCATACGGCTACCGGCCTTGCCAATGGTGTCGTAGTCCATGGCCAGGTCCAGGTGTTCGGGGGTAAGGAAGTCAGTGGAACCACCGCCCGGAAGAAAGCCCCTTAGTTTATAACCGTCTTCCATGCCACCGGCGTACTCTTCCAGTATTTGACGCACCGGTGTGCCCATGGGCAGTTCCCAGCAGCCGGGATTTTTGACGCGTCCGCTGACACCATACATTTTGGTTCCGGCATCCTCGGTCAGTCCCAGGGACTTGAACCAGTCAGCACCGCGTTCGATGATATGGTGCACATTGCACAGTGTTTCCACGTTGTTGACGATAGTGGGGCGCCCCCACAGGCCACTCACCTGCGGGAACGGCGGCTTGGCCCGGGGGTTGGCCCGCTTTCCTTCCAGCGAGCTGATGAGCGCCGTTTCCTCACCACAGATATAACGGCCGGCACTGGCGTGCACATGCATTTCCAGGCTGTAATCCGAGCCCAGGATATTGTCGCCAAGGTAGTTTCTCTCGCGACAGACAGCGATAGCTTCGCGCAATAACTGTTGCGCCTTGATGTATTCAGCGCGGATAAAAATGTAGGCTACGTCCGCCTGCAGGGTGTAGGCGGACAGGATCATGCCTTCGATCAACTGGTGCGGATCGCACTCCATCAATAAGCGATCTTTAAACGTGCCCGGTTCCATTTCGTCGGCATTGCAGATCAGGTATTTGTGTCGTGCTTTTCCAGATGCGTCGGTAGCCTCCTCCATGGGCACAAAGCTCCACTTCATGCCGGTTGGAAAGCCTGCCCCGCCGCGACCGCGCAGGTTTGAGTCCTTGAGAATTTGCAGGCAGTCAGCGGGAGAGAGTTTGCCCACAGTGCTGCGCAGGCCCTGATAGCCGCCGTTGGCCTCATAGCGCTGTATGTCGGTGGCCGTGCGATCCTCTCGTACATTGCGGGTCAGGGGATTTTGCAGGCTCATTTCCCCTCCCCGGTAAACGCGTTGCGCAGTACTTGCTCGTCGATATCTTCGTAGAGATCATCGCCTACCATCATTACCGGCGCCTTGTCGCAGGCGCCCAGGCAGGTCACCGGTAACAGGGTGAACTGTTGGTCGGCTGTGGTTTCCCCGAGTTCAATACCCAGTTGTTCACTGATTTGTTGTTGGATTTTGTCGCAGCCTTTGATCCAGCAGCTAATGCTGTTGCACAGCAGGATGACTTTATCGCCAACGGGCCGCCTGAAAATCAGGTTGTAAAAGGTGGCGATGCCGTCCAGCTCCGCCGCCGACATTTGCAGGTGGCTGGCAATGGCCTGCAGACTTTCGTCGGACACCCAACCCCGGTGCGCCTGGACGATTTTCAAAGCGTCGATGGCGACTGCCGCGCGGTAGGGCACATGGGCAATCTCTGCATCGATGGCCGAGAGCTCCGCTGCGCTTAGCATGGTTGTATTGCTGACTGGAATCAGGTCAGTCATCGGTCTACATCCGCCATGACAAAATCGATGCTGGCGATGATGGCGATCAGGTCGGGGATCATCAGCCCGCGGCTGATCAGTGGCAGTTGTTGCAGCGCCGGGAAGGAGGGCGTGCGTATGCGGGTGCGGTAGGAGGTGGTGCCCCCATCGCTTACCAGGTGATAGTTGTTTATGCCCTTGGTGGCCTCGATCAGTACGGAGGCTTCTCCCGCCGGTATTACCGGCCCCCAGCTGACGTTAAGGAAGTGATGGATCAGGGTTTCGATATCCTGCAGGGTGCGCTCCTTGGGTGGAGGCGTGGTCAGGCGGTGATCACTCTTGTACGGGCCCTCGGGCATATTCTCCAGGCATTGGCGGATGATGCGCAGGCTCTGGCGAATCTCCTCGACACGTACGGCTGCCCGGTCATAGCTGTCGCCCCTGTTGCCCAGCGGCACTTCAAACTCAAACTGGTCATAGCCGCCGTAGGGCCGGTCCCGGCGCAGGTCAAAGTCCATACCGGTGGCGCGCAGGGAAGCGCCGGTAATGCCCCATTCCAGCGCTTCCTGGGTGTTGTAGTTGCCTATGCCCACTGTGCGTTGCTTGAGAATGCTGTTGTCCATGGTCATCTGCTGGTAGTGATCCAGTCTTGCCGGCATGGCATCAATAAATTCGCGCACCATTTTGTCCCAGCCCAGAGGCAGGTCCTGTGCTACCCCGCCAATACGAAACCAGGCAGGGTGCATACGGCCACCGGTAATGGCTTCAACGATGCCGAACAGGCGTTCCCGGTCGGCGAACATATAGAACACGGGGGACATCTGCCCCACGTCCTGGGCAAAGGTGCCGTAGAACACCAGGTGGCTGGATATCCGGAACAGTTCCGCCATCATGATGCGTATCACTTTAGCCCGCTCTGGAACCTTGATGCCGGCCAGTGTTTCCACCGACATGACATAGGCGAGGTTGTTCATTACCCCACCCAGGTAATCGACCCTGTCGGTATAGGGTATGTAGGAGTGCCAGGTCTGGCGCTCCCCCATTTTTTCTGCCCCTCGATGGTGGTAGCCGATGTCGGGCACGGCGTCGACCACCACTTCGCCGTCCAGTTGCAGCACGATACGAAATACACCGTGTACCGAAGGATGGTTAGGCCCCAGGTTGAGGAACATGAACTCAGTATCTTCGGTGGCCCGGGCCATACCCCATTCTTCGGGTTTGAACAGCAGGGCTTCCTGCTCCTGGTCCTGTTTTTCCTGGTCGAGACTGAACGGTTCCATCTCAGTGGCGCGCGCGGGGTGCTCTTTACGCAGGGCGTGTCCTTCCCAGGTGGGCGGCAACAGGATGCGTCGCAGGTTGGGGTGACCGCTGAATTCGATGCCGAACATGTCCCAGGTCTCACGCTCATACCAGTTGGCGTTGGGCCACACACTTATCGCCGTGGGCACCTTCGAATCCGCATCTGTCACCGCCACCTTGAGCCGTATTTCCTCCCGGTCAGTGAGATTAAACAGGTGGTAGACCACGGTGAAATCGAGCGCGGCGGTGGGTTTGTGCTGGCGCAGGCGCTCGTCGATGCCGAATAAATCCAGCAGCATTGGAAAGCGTTTCTTGAGATGGGCCAGGACCTCGAGGAGTCTGTCCCGTTCCAGCCACAGGGTGGGGATATTGTCGGGGGTTGCCTGGAGATCGAATAAATTGGCGCCGAAGCAGGCGAATAGATCGTCCACTGTACCGTTGGTACTTGTCACTTCAGCTTGCAGCATTGCCTCTCCGGGCTATCGTTATAGTTATTTACACGTCCGTGGGGCCTCTCAGGATAGTGGCCTGGTTGCGTTGCTCTTTTAGCAAGTCGCGGCGGGCAGGCAATTCCGGCTTGCGCACCTGTTGATCTCCCACCATCCAGCTCAGCGGGCGTCGCTCCTGCTCTATGGCGTCCTGCAACATCATCAGGCCCTGCATCAGCGCTTCGGGGCGGGGCGGGCA
>CBDTVJ010000118.1:0-9784 GCA_965363655.1 uncultured Halieaceae bacterium
GACTCGATCAATCGTCGAGTGTTCTTGGGGCTCCTGAGAAGGTATGCAGTTTCCTCGAGGGCCTGATAATCAGCCATAGACATCATTACCACTGCACCTTCGCCCTTGCGAGTAATAGCAATTGGGGCATGATCATCACACACTTGCTCCATTGTCTTGGCAAGGTTGCTGCGGGCGGCGGTGTAGCTTATGCTTTTCATTCCATTAATCCTGTACATGTACGTAAATATGTACGGATTATATCAGCGCATAATAAGTCAATCAACTTCGCGCCTGCGGTGCCGGACGCGCTTACAGCGCGCCGGTTATTGAGCTGTTATGTTTCCTTCAACACCGTGGCCAAGCCCAGATTTTCCACGAACGGAATAAAGTCTCTATCACTAAAAAGCAATGGCAACGTATTTTCTATACAGAATGTCGCTATGATCACGTCTGTGGTCTTTCTAATGGTTTTACCGATTTTTCTAAGTGTTCGGTAATTCTCCGCACATTTGAGGGCCATGCTGTGGCCAAACATCTCGTAATGATCCAGTGTCTCGAGTACTGTTTGCGCCCGCTTGAACTCCCGGTCACTTTTGAAGCCCTGGAGAATCTCAAGAAATATTAGATCTCCAATAGCCACTATCCCCTCTTCAAGTGCAGAATCCAGTGCGTCGGTGTAACGATTTTCGGCCCCATTAAAATAGTCGATCCACACGCTGGTATCGACAAGTATCACGCGCCGCCTCTCATTTCGTGGAGGTTACCCTCCCATTTTAGTTTTCCTCTAAGCTTCCTGATTTCTTGCTGTCTGTTTCGCCTTATCAGGAGTTTCAGGCCTTCTTCTACGGCTTCCTTCTTGGTATTCAGTCCAGTAGCCTTAAGCGCATCAGCCATTAGTTGGTCGTCAATGACAATGTTAGTTCGCATAGTCAGCTCCGTGTGTATAATATATATAAACGTACACACGTTAGCATGACCTCAGAAGCATAACAAGGCGCGTAGAACGGACGGCTTCACCACCGTTGCGCTATGCTTTAAGCATCATGGAGAAAGTTGTGCCTATAAAGGGAGAATGTTTCTGCGGAGACATCCAATATCAAGTAAACGGAAAACTTCGAGATGCGAAATCTTGCCATTGCTCTCGATGTCGCAAGGCATTTAATGCGCAAGCATCCGCATCAGCTTTCGTAGACCCAGATGAATTTGTGTGGCTTTCTGGTGAGTCTCTATTGACCTCGTTTGTTGGCTCGAAAGCAAGCTGGGAAGTTATTCCTGAAGGTGTAATACAGTTTCAAGAAGGTCCGGAGTAAAATTCTTAACAAAACGAGCAATGAACGCCCTTCGGGCTGGACAGCCATAAGCGTGGCTTCGCCACATGCCTGCCCATTCACTCAGCGTTGAGTGCCACCTACTTGCCTTTATTCCAATAATGGTATAATTTCTATACCATGACAGCTTTTCAATACGATCCGGAAAAGAGCCAATCTAACCTGGAAAAGCATGGGATCGACTTCGAGCAGGCCCAAGCCCTCTGGGACGATCCAAATCTTGTTAGGATTTTGGCTCGTTCTGATGATGAAATTCGAATTATTTCCGTAAGGCGGTCTCGTGCAGCAGAGGTGGAAATATATGAAAGCTAAAGACTTCGACAAAAAGTTCGACGAGGGCAAGGAAGACATTATCGATCATCTCGACTTGTCTAGTATCCAGCGACCGAATCAAACTCCCAGGAGGGTGAATGTTGATTTTCCCGAATGGATGATCGCCTCACTTGATAAAGAAGCGGCAAGGCTGGGAGTTACTCGTCAATCCATCATTAAGGTTTGGTTAGCTGAGCGGCTTGAACGTCCCGCCCTTAACAAGTAAAGGCTGCGGACGGTTTCACCGCCGCAGCTTTAGGCGTTATGGGTCAATTACAAAAAGTGGTTGTTCGACTCCAGGTAGCACATACCAATAAATCGGGGGCGGCCTGTATTAACGCCTATTCAGTGGCTACTCGCTGTCGCCTTGCGCCAGTTATCGAAAAAAGATTCGCGCTGGTCATCTGACCATTGCGGCTCAAATACCCTGTCGGTCCGGCGCAGGTTCGCGCCCATTTCGGCATCCCACATGCCTGCCGTCTCGCCGGCACAGATGGCTGCCCCCAGCGCGGTCGCCTCTGCCACCGCATGGCGTTCAACCGGCAGCCCCAGAATATCCGCCTGGATTTGCATCAACAGGTCATTACGTGTGGCACCGCCATCTACTCGCAGGCTTTGGGGGCTCCCCAGTTCCGGGGCATCAACATAGATCTGGTCGAGCGCTTCACGGATCCGCGAGGCAACACCTTCCAATGCGGCGCGCACCACATGGCCTTTGGTAACGCTACGGGACAAACCACCAATAACAGCGCGCTGTTCAGGCTTGCCATAAGGCGAGCCCAGTCCCTGTAGGGCTGGCAACACAAACACGCCACCACTGTCGGGGACGCTTGCCGCGATAGCCGCTGTTTCCTGTGAATTTTTGACAAGTTCCAAGCCGCCCGCAAGCCAGTCGAACATGGCCCCCGCTGTGATCACCATGCCTTCAAGCAGGAATTCAATGCTGTCTCCCTGGTTGCGTAATACCATTGGATAGGCGCCGCTTGCCAGCTTAAGTTCAGCGCCGGTATTGATATCAATGGTACCCGATGTGCCGTAGGTCACCTTACCCAGCCCGACCTTGTTGCACCCTTGCGCAATCATCGCACTTTGCTGATCGGCCACGATCGCCCCGATCATGACCTGGGCTCCAAATACACCCGCATCGGTATCACCATAGTTTTGCGCGGTATCACCGATGGTGGGGAACAATGACAAGTCCAGATTCTGTGCCAGTACCAAGCCCTCATTCAAGCCGTCAATATAATTGAAATATCCGGTGGCGCTGAGCTGAGACAAATCCATGGCGTGAGTTCTGCCGCCGGTCAACCTGGCGATGATGAAAGTATCGACGTTGCCCCAGGCCAGTTCCCCCGCCCGCATACGGGCCCGCCCGTTATCAATACTGTCAATCACGCTTTCCAGTTTGGCGGCTGCCATCTGATGGGTCACCAGGTGGCCATCGGCCTGCAGGGCTTCAGCCGCCGCAATCCCGCGCAGGTCCTGCCAACTGACCACTGGCGCCAGCGGCGACACTGTTTTCTTTTCCCAGACCACAATGCTGGAGCGCTGCGCAGCAACACCAATAGCGCAGATATCAGAAGGCGAGAGTCCCGCATCGGTCAGTGCCTGCTTTGTTGCCTCGACGGTATTGGTCCACAGTGCCTCGGGATCCTGTTCAATCAACCCCGGCGCTGGATAATCCAGCCTGTTCGACCGCGCCGCGATGGAGCGGGGTTGACCCGAAGCATCGACCACCATCGCGCGGACACTGGTAGTGCCGATATCAATAGCGAGAATACAATCAGGCATCAGGTAACAGCACCCCAGGGTTCATAATACCTGCAGGGTCCAGGGCAGATTTCACGGCCCGCAAAACGGCAACGCCCGTGTCCCCCAGATCCTCAGACAAATGGTTTTTACGGACACGACCGATACCGTGATGGTGGGCGACGCCACCGCCATTTGCCGCCGTGGCATCAAGCACAGCCTTCCAACTTGCCAGGTAGGTCGCAGCCATTTCCGTCTCATCAGTGGGCTGGGCGACAAAGGTAAAATACAGGTTGATACCGCTGCGGTAAACGTGGGAACTGTGCGCCGAGCCCATCAGGTTATGCGGGATCGCCTGCAGCGCAGCCACCGAGTCATTGTAGACATCGCCGATTCGCGTCCATGGGGCAGATATCTCGATGGTATCGGCAACATAGCCTTGCGACAGTAACTCATCCCACGACGGCACATCATTGCGATGTTCCAGCCAGCCTTCGGTGATCGCCGCTGGTGCTTCCTCGAGTCCCACTTCCAGCGCGATCTTGCGCACCTCGACAACTTCAAGATCGACCCGCGCTGCCGGACCTTCATGAACCAGCATGAGCACCCCGCAACCGTTGCGATGATGATCGCCCGCGTGACGCACCGATTCCACTTCATCGTAGAGCCGCATCACGGGCACGGCCCAGCCCTGCTGGACCATCTGGCGCTGGGCCTCCAGCCCGGTGATCATATCCGGGGCATAAAATGCCTGTGAGAGTCTCTTTTCTGCCTGGCGGCGCAGTGAGAACGTCACCCCCGTGATCACACCCATCGTTCCTTCACTGCCCAGCAGAAGGTGCCGCAGATCAGGTCCAGCAGAGGCGCGCGGTGCTTTACCAAAATTCACCACGGATCCATCGGGCATAACCGCTTCAATGCTATACACGATGTCTTCGATATTGCCGTATACGGACGAGAACTGACCCGAGGCCCGGGTTGCGATCCAGCCACCGACGCTGGACATGTCAATTGACTGCGGGAAGTTGCCGATAGTCATACCCTTGGCAGCAACAGCCTTTTCTGCAGCAGCCCCGTTGTGACCCGCCTCAAAGCTGGCCAGCATGTTGATCGGGTCAATTTCGCGCACACGATCCATCGAACTCATGTCCAATAGCACACTCTGTGGCGTGGCAATCACACCGCCGCAGACACCGCTGCCCAAACCAAAGGTGATCAATGCCACCCCCGCTTCGCGACAGGTATTTACCGTCGCCACCACGTCATCGACGCACAGCGGACGGACGACACAAAGCGGATTCGGCGCAGGACGCCCCTGGAAATCATTCAGCGCACTCAGAAACCAGTAATCGTGGCGGCGCTCTTGCAGCGAGGCTGCATCAGTTACAACCTTGTCCGCCCCCAGTGCAGCGGTCAATTGATCCAAAACAGTCATAATCATAATTCCCTATTAACTGGTTTACGCTTGTTGGGCGTGTAACCCGGATTTTCGAACGGCGGACATTTCATGTTGCCGGATCGCTAGACAGTCCTTGACCTGGCGATCGCGCTCATCACTTGACCAGTGCAGCAATTCGGCCATGATGGCGGCTGCCGGGACCAGGCAATCGATACCGCCGTTGACGTCAAACCATGCCCGCGCGCTGCGTCGCACCCAATAATCTTCCAGCGTCAGCGCGCCTTCGGACTGCACCGCAAATTGCACCTCGGCCTGCAGATCACCACCGGACGCCAGTATCTGTACGGCTTCTGATCCGTAGAGCCGGGTGAGGCGTTCAGCGTCGCTTGCACCCAGGCCTTGTTCCTCAAGCCGGCGCTGGCACTGCGCGAACGTACCCTCCAGATCACCGCCGGGCAGGATTGTTTCCGCCGTTGAGCAGCGTGTTGGCGTTCGACCGAGCTGAGTCTCACACCTATCCACCAGCTTTTGGGCCATCAGGCGATAAGCCGTCAGTTTGCCCCCCGCCATCGACAGGACGCCGCCTGTCCCTTCGATGATCTCATCCTTACGGGAAATCTCTGACGGTGACTTGCCTTCTTGACCCAGCAGCGGACGCACGCCCGACCAAACCGAGACGATGTCGTCGTGAGACAGGGGCTCGATATCAAAATACTGGTTGGCCACGTCTATCAGGTAATCAATGTCTTGTGCTTCAATTTTTGGCCAATAATCGCTATCCGGATAGAACGTATCCGTGGTGCCGATGTAGACATAATCCCCGCGCGGGCAGGTGAATATGCTCCGCTTGTCCGGCGTGGTCATCACCACGCTGCTGCTGACCGGGAAACGGTCGCGGCTGAAGACCGCATGGATGCCCTTGGTGAGCTGTAATTTCGGCGCCGCATCTGCATCTTCCAGCTTGCGAATGGCGTCAACCCAGGGACCTGCTGCGTTGACAACCGTCTTCGCCCGAACGCTTGCCGAGAAAGCTTCGCCCGCCAATTGCCCTTCCACAACGGCGCCACAGACGGCGCCGGCTTCATACAGCATGTCCGTGGCAGCGGCATAGCTGGCAACGGTCGCCCCGGCTGCAACCGCGCTGCGCACATTGGCCAGTGTCAGGCGGGCATCATCGGTAAGGTACTCGGGGTAACAGACTGCCCCGGCCAGACCCTCCGTGATCAGATGCGGCTCACGTTTACGCAGTTCCTTAGCGCTCACCACTTCGTGCCGTTCCTCGGGGGCTACCTTGCCAAGCTTTTCATAGGTCCACAGACCGGCCCGGAACTTCGCCAGACTGGCCTTGCCCTGCGCTGTGATCACCATCGGCAGGGTTGTTGCAAGATGGGGCGCAATCCGGCGTAAGGTTCGTCGTTCGGTCGCGGCTTCACCGACAATACCGACATGGCCCTGTATCAGGTATCTCAGGCCACCGTGCACCATTTTCGAGGAGCGGCTTGATGTGCCGGAAGAAAAGTCCTGCGCTTCTACCAGGCACACAGACAGCCCACGCATCGCAGCATCCCGGGCAATGCCCGCGCCCGTAATACCGCCGCCAATAACCAGCAGGTCAAAGACCTCCCGTTCCAGCGCCGCAAAAGTTGCCCCGCGGTCACGCAGGTCAAGGTGGGTTTGCATCATCAAACAGCCTCTTTCTATTGCAACAGTTACTCTTCGGCGCTGGGAGGAAATACATTTGCCAGCGAATGTGTGTTGGTGGCATCAAACATTGCCATGGGACTTTGGCGATCGATATGACCGATAACGCCCTGATAAGGGGCAAAGCCAATCAATTCCTGTAATCGCCTGGGGAAAGTTTTGATCACATCCAGGGGAATGCCAATTTGCTGGTTTTCCTGCTGACGAATAAAGCCCGCGCAATAGTTCATCGCCAGCCCCATGCGCCAACTGTCCGGGCCGTCACCAGGCATGGTATTTTCTCCCCCGCCATGCCAAACATTGCCCGGCCAGACAAGGACCGAGCCCTTGGCCATGGTGGCTGGAATACTATCGTAATGTTTGCCGAACTCCGGCGTGGTATCTAACTTGTGAGACCCGGGAATAATGCGTGTGGCGCCATTCTCCTCGGTGAAATCGGTCAGCGCATACATGGTGTTGCAAACTACGGGCGGATGGGGAAGCGGCAAATTGATAATGCCATCGTCCACATGTATCGGCTGTGGAATTTCACCGGGACCGATATGAATAGTCGACAGGGACGATACCAGCAAGCCTTGATCCAGGACGCCTTCGACCACAGGTAATACCAACGGGTTGAGCGCGATTTCACAAAAGGTTGGACCTTGAGTTAAAAGGTTATAAATGCGTTTGGTTTTTGCACCTTCAAACACATTGGCATAGGGCTGGGTTTCCAGCTCTGCCTCTAACTCGCGCACTTCGTCAGCAATTGCATCAGCCTGTTCCGGGCTCAGGACATTTTCAATAATGCAATACCCATCTCCGGCGATCTGCGCCAGATAGCCGTCAATACGTGTTTGATCCACGGTTTTTATTCCCTCAAATTGACTTGCTAGAGTGTCGCCCTGAAAACCGTGATCGGCAAGCCCTTTTTCCTATACTGCAATAATGAGTTTCTATAGAACGGCGGGGAATTTTCACAGCCCACGGCCTGGAACTCGCCTGGGTCCCGGTCCTGTTCGCACGTAAATAGGGGACGACCAGGCCCGGTGCTGTGCCGGGCTCAGGCAGTCCTCTTCTTTGCCAATACCGATGCAAAAATTGGTTTTTACGCACTGGCCCTGGGCGTCGTATTCACAGCCAAATGGATCACCGTGAATCGTCTCGGTAGCTTCCTGTATGGCGCGCACGTAGTAGGCAGCCTCACGTCCGCGACTCATAAATTCCGGATCTGTGAATTCAGCCGTACAGTGACTGCCTTGTGCCGAGCAGTCAAAGACACGCCAGGGATCCTGAATCAAATCGGCAGTTTTTTCTTGCGCCGAGTTCCGAGGCAGCACGCGTACCACCTCGATTCGATCAATCCTGAAGGCTTCACCCGATGGGTTAAAACACTCGTTGCGGCAGAGGCTTTGCGTGCGCTCGGGCCCCATCGCATCATGAACATAATCCGGGCAACCCGGCTTTTGTTTGATACTGCCAGTCGCACCCACCCGAAATGTGGGATTACTTTCAGTAGCCACCTCGCTGCCCATGCCGTGCGTCTCGCCGTTAGCCTCCACCAGATCAAACCAGAGGCCGATGCGGGGACCTGAGGTGCCGTATACGGCGCGACGCTGCAGCGCGTCCCATATGGCTTCGCGGTTGCGGCCCTGGCTGTGCACGGCCACCAGGCCGCCGGTGTACAGGAATGCGTTGGCGCCATCCTCTTTATCGAAAAACGCCAACGCTGACGGCGTTACCGGCTGGTCTGAGGCGGGATTGCCGGCTGACAAAGGCTCGCCTGTGTCCCTGGTATCGGTCATGTAGAAACGCTCAGTTTCTTTGTATCCCGTGCCGGGGCGGGCAGTGTGATTGTCACTGGAGCCAATAAATCCCGGGCGATAGCGCTGGTCTTTGTTGCCCAGTGTCAGCATGTACTGGGCAGAGTGCTTGGCCTGGTAGTCGTGTGCGGGTTGGAAGCTTCCCGTTAACTGGTCACACTGGGCCCAATCGTCGGGATGGGTGTCTGGAACCACTGAGCGCCCAGTGCTGATGGCCGCCACGCCATTCATCGCATCCAGGTACATTCTCTGGGTGCGTAGCGCGCGATCCCCACAATCCTCACCGCCATTGCCTGCACAACGTTGGCGGATAATCTCTGCTGCTTGCCAACAGCACGGGGTAAAGCCGTTGGCCGGTTCCGGGCAGTCTGAATCGCCGGGGAGGGCGATTCCGAGGTCACGATAGATTTCCGAATTACCGTGGCCGGAGAAAATCTCAAGCAGGCGTTGGTATTTTTCGTTGTGTTGATCCATCTGGTAGTTGAAGTCCGCGCCAGTCGGATTTGTATTTCCCCAGGCCAGGCCATGGGGTATCACCAGCGCATCGAAACCCCATTCATCCAGCTTCTGGAATAACTCAGTGGGAGTTTCAGCCGATTCGTAGCATTCTGTCGGTAAGTCGCGTACGTCTGCCTGCCCACATTCGGGCGTTTCATCGATTGAGCGCAAATGCGCTGCCAGCGATTGGTAGCCTTCCATGTTGAGACGACTCATAGCCAGCAATGCAAGTCCTCGCAAAGGAGCGGGCGCTTTTCCCAGGGTGTGCCAGATTGATTCGGTGCTGGCCGCAATGGGCCGGGTCGGGACCTGGTCTTCGCCAACATCGCGGAAAATCACATTTTTATGGCCGTAGTGTTTCTCCGGGTCGGGGTTGCTTGCCCCCTGTGTCCACTCCCAGCCCAGGAAAGAGACCATATCCGGTGCGGCGGGGTCGGTCACCTGGTTACACTGACGAATTGCCTCTTTCGTTGCTGTCCACTGCCAGGGGGCGATGCCCTCCGCGTGGTCGTTGATACTCCAGAAATCCAGTGCAGAACAATAGCGGGCGAAATCACAGGCGTCTGTCGGTGTTGTATAGCCTGTTCCCTTGGACGCCGGGGTGTCAAATATCGCAGCGTCCAGGGAGTAACTGGTATGTACATGCAAGTCTCCAAACAGGATTTGTTTGTCCCCTGTTGCAGGGTGGGGCACGTTTAACGCGCCACTGGCTGCGGGCCGTGCTGCACTGACTGGCGAAGGCAGTTGAGGGTTTTCAACAAAAAGCGCTGCCCCGACCCACCAGCTTGCGCCTGTGACCAACAGGAGCAGCAGGACCAGCGCCCCTAACCCAAGCAGAATTTTTTTTAACATGGGGCTCAGTGTGATCCGTTGTTTAAGTGATGCGAGAGTGAATAATAGTACACTTGCGACAGTGCTGGCGAGGCTTATGCGGAATGATGTCCTTTTAGGAAGGAGAATCCCCGGAAGTCGATTATGCTACCTTTTACTTATTCAACGAGTGTTATTGCATG
>CBDTVJ010000119.1:0-9774 GCA_965363655.1 uncultured Halieaceae bacterium
CGAGATAGACAAAATTGAGCCGTTGCTGCACGGGGAAACCGGAGAGCTTTGTATTGGCGGCCCCCATGTCGCGCGGGGCTACCGAAACCTTCCAGAGCAGACGGACCGAAAGTTCATCACGCACCCCCGCTTCGGTCGCCTTTACCGAACCGGGGATTTATGCAAAATCGACATCCACACACAGCGCGTGCATTTTCTCGGCAGAATTGACTCTCAACTCAAGGTCCGTGGTCACCGTGTCGAAACACAGGCGGTTGAGGACATACTGCAGACGCAGTTTGGCGAAATCGAGTCTGCGGTGCTGAGCTACCAGAACGAGGAATTGATTGCCTTCGTCAGCGCACCCTCTGTCGCGGGAACTGCAATTACGGTGGCGACTCCCGCACCTGCACAGTGGGCTGCGTATGTGACAGAAAGCCTCACCCAACAACTTCCTGAGCCATCGATCCCCTCCCGTATATTCCTGGTAGAAAAGTTTGCCATGAAACCGGTATCCGGAAAGATCGATAGAGAACAGTTACCTATCTTGTCTGACCTGTTGCCACATACCAGGGCTGACGCAGAGGTAGAAAAATCGCCCCCTGTTGAACCGAATTCGGAATTGGCACCCGGCTGCGAGGAAATTCTGTCAATTTGCAGAGCCGTGTTCGAGACCCCAATGGAGTGGGACAGTGTATTCGCCGACCATGGCGGCCACTCTATCGTCATTGCACGACTGGCACAGCAGCTACATGCAGCAGGATGGGAAGTGACGGTACGCGCACTGCTCAGCGACTGCGACACTGCACAGAAAGTGGCAGTTCACACGCCGCAACATCCACGGCCCGCAAACACTGCCGAATCGACCGGCCAAGCTGGCACAGGCACCGCACCACACGACGAATCTTCCGCCAAGGTACTCTCCGTCGGATTTTTTACCGGTCTGCAACTGCTGTTTCTGTGGTTATTGTACTTACCCCCTCTGATTGGCTTTCTGGGAATCATCGCATTCGCGGAAATCGGCGAGTTCTTCATGACTGCGCATATCCTGGAGTTTCTTGGTCTGGGTCTCCTGATGTACCTGGTTGCCCTCGTCTTGCCCTTTGCCAATCTGCTGTGGGTGATGGGAATAAAGCTTCTGATGGGCCGCCATTTGTACAAGAATAGAGTGACTCCCGGCATCTATCCCAAGTGGAGCAGAATGCACCTGCGGGTCTGGTGCATTGGACGACTGGAAAGCTCGGTACTTTTACCTCTGGGTATGATGTTTCGTAGCGCACCGCTGATGGCATACGTGCTGCGGCGACTGGGCGCGAAGGTTGGGAGCAACCTTCAGTGTGCACACGACGTGGAATTTTCCGGCCCCCTGGATTTACTCTCTGCCGGAGACAATGTCGCCATTCAAACCGGCGCATATATTCATACCACAAGGTGGCTCGGCCAGAACTTGCACATCGCTCCTGTCAGCCTTGAAAGTGGCTGCAAAATTGGGATGCGAGCAGCCATTGCCGGTGGTGTAACCGTGGGCCGTGGCTCCTGGATTAACCCCTTTACCCCCATCCAGACTGACGTGGGTGAAAAAGAGATGTGGGAAGGTGCCCCCGCACGCTTCAGCGGCCATTGTGTGGATCTGACCCGAACCGCAAAAACCTGTCAGACCAGACTAGCCGGCTGGCTCATGGAAACGCTCAACATTCTCATGCAGGTTTTTCTCGATTTCTGGCTTTTTGTCGTTCCCACAGCCGCGGTTACTTGGTTTGCGGCCTCATTCATACCCGTAGGAGAGACCGCAGTCGCCGGCGAGTATTTCAAGGTGACACCCCTGACAGAAATTATCTGGAACATGAGCCTCTACACCTTCGTCACCACCTGGGCTGCGGTCCTGCTGATCTCTTTACTGGTGTGCCTTTTTCTTCGCTGTACGCCCGCCTCACCTGGCATCTACTCCTGCCAGGGACTCAAGGGCTACCTTCTCTTGTACCGAATGAAGAAAATGAACCAGATCCAGAGACAATGGACCTGGACCATCACCGGCCAGTATCTACGTGCACTGGCTGGCATGCGCTTTCCGCGACTGGGAGCCTCGGAGTGCGACCTCATGCACAACCTTGTGCCTGAACTCGCCAGTGCAGATTCACAGGTCTTCTGGTCCAATGGCTGTTTCACGAACATGCTCGACCACGGGGCGGAGCACATCAAGCTTCGCCAGTTGGACATGCCACGGAATTTCTTCAGTGGCACCAACTGCGTCGCGGAATCTGGACAGTTTCCGTCCAACTTCCTGCTGGGCGTGTCCACGCTGGGAAATGATATCCAGTTCCGGCGCCAAATGCGGTCCCGGGAAGGCGAACCAATCACTGTAGCTGGAAACCCACCGGTGCAGTTTGCCAGCGCAAAGTTTGATAAGGAGAATGAATCTCAGGTACTTCCCAGCTTCTCTCTCTTTCTGGCTCGCGTCTTCCTCAATGACCTCTTCAGCATAGGCTTTTTGCCTATGGCAGGAATGCTTGTCTATGTCATTCTCTACACCAGCTTTCTGCGCCTGGACGGACAGCTGATCTTCAGCGCCCTTTTTGCCTTGATATTCGCAGAAGCGATTATTGTCTTGCTCTGTGCCGCGATCAAGAAGCTCCTTGTGGGCAGTGAGTGGGGGGCTGAGCACTCAACGCCGTTCTGGTCCTGGCGTCACTTCAGTTATTTTTTTGCGCAGGACTGCTTCTTCGCCTGGTGCAAGAGACCCCTGAGGATGACAGCCGGGACGCTGCTCTCTAATCCTGTGCTGCGAAGAATGGGGTGTCAGATAGGCAGACGGACGATAGTCTCTGCACCCATGCAGGCTTCCGACTGGAATGCAGTGAGCCTCGGGAATGACTGCATGATCAACGGCATTCTTCAGTTACATACTTTCGAGAACATGATGCTGAAGGTCAAACGAACCGAAATACGGGATGGCTGTACCATTAATCTCGGCTCTACAATTATGGGCGGTGCGGTGATCGAGCCCGCCGCCACAATTCTACCCCTAAGTCTGGTTCTGAAAGAAATGCATCTGCCTGCGGCTGGCACCTACGAGGGCAGCCCCGTTGAGCCGGCAGCTGACTGCTAATGGCACCAAGCAACAGCGATCGTATCAGAGACTTCTTCGCTGCCCATTCTCGTGACATCACACCGGCGCCGATACGCCGTGCCGCAAAAATTTTGTACGCTCCAGTATCGCATGAAGCAGAAATTACCCGTTGTTGTGAATCCGTCCTGTCAAAAACCGAACGGCAGCGGGCTGAGCGTTTTATAATGGCAAATGACAGGTCGCTGTTCATACAACGCAGGGCGTTTCGTCGCTTCTGCGGCGCGCACTCTCTGGGCTCACCGCAGTCATTATCCCAAGTTAGCTTTGAGGAGGCAGAAAACGGTCGCCCCTGTTTCGCGGATCGGCCGCACGTCTCATTCAGTTTCTCATCCTGCCGTTTCGGTTTGCTTGGTGCCTGGTCGTCGAAGTATGGGATTGGCGTCGACATAGAAGACTGTACGAAGAATCCGGGGGCTACTGAACTCGCCCGGCGGTATTTTTCGGTCGCCGAGGCCAGTTGTGTCGCGGGGCATGATGGCCGGGAAAACCTACAGTCTTTCTTCCGATTATGGAGCCTCAAGGAAGCCGCACTGAAGTCCATAGGGGAGGGGATGCCCTACGGCCTCAGCGCCTTCGAATTTGAGCTGGAGCCCAATCTGCGTGTCGTTCATGCCCCGGTCGACCACGGTGGAGCAGAGAATTTTAGCGCCCACCTGATCGAGGAAGCTGAAAATTCTATCGCTATAATCACCCGGAACCGTCTGATATAACGATTTTTGGGGGTTTTTGTGGAAAAAAATCTATTCCTGTTCTACTCTCAGACTGCGCTAGTTAAATAACATCAAACCTACGGAGTACGATAAATGAAGACATTTTCCCGATCACTACTGGTTTCCCTCCTCCTGATTATCTCTGCACCGGCGTTTTCCGACACAAAGATGTCGACCATACAAATTTTTGTCTGCGAGTTTAACGGTGATGCGACGGCGGATCAGCTGCTTGAAGTCACAGCACAGTGGATTGAAGCTGCAAGACAAACCAAGGGTGGTAAAAACATCGATGTGGGCATCAGGTTCCCGATTGCCTCGGGAGCTGATGCCCATGGCGATTTCAGGTTCGTCATAGTCTTTCCTTCTTTTGCAGAGTGGGGTGCGTTCACCGATGCTTACGAAGGTTCAAAGGTTGAGGGCGTAGACGAGCAACTGAATGACATTGCAGATTGCGGCCAGAGTACTTTGTGGGAAGGCCTGTCCACCCTATAGCCTGCACCGAGGCGAACTGGCACTAACGGCGTAAAGGCTGAAACTTCAAGTAAGTCACACTGCGCCACACCCATTCAGCGGGACCAAATCTGTACCTGGCCAACCACCAGGTGCAGAATACCGTTAGCATCATAAAGAAGAGAACCGCATAAAAAGTGGTTTCTGCCGGCCCCAACAGGAAAAGTTGGCCAAACCCCCAGCCGTAGAACAACGTGGTAAACATCACCGTACACAACAAATATACCGTCAGGGCCATCCTTCCCAGGTTCCCTAAAGCCCGGAGAACGGTTTGCCAGCCTGGCTTTTCCGTCAATAACACAATTCCCGCCCCATACCCCAGCGCCAGCGCAGTTGAACCATAGGCAAATAACAGGTCGCCGAGAAACCGTATTCCGCTTGATGCCGTGGTCTCCGTGAACACGGCGTAACCATATTTCTGGCTCAAAGCCCATTCAGCGAGTGCACTTGCTGCGCCGATACCAATACCCCATACAAACACACTGCGAATCAGCGGTAGATGCAATTCAACATCATTTAGTATCCTGGATCGGCCCAGGTATAGTCCGAGCAAAAGCATCGAAAAAATAGCGAGACTCGATTCAGGGCCATGCAGGTTTGACCAGATATGTGGCGGAATCGCGAAAGCATTCTCCCGAAAAACATCCACAGGGGAGCCGAGATAGGGATGGTTCACTCTAAGTTCCGCCAATGGCAGCGAATCTTCCCACTGCGCAGCTAAATCATCGCCACTCTCTGTGCGTACCAGGTTGCCCACCGGGAATACCGCCAGCAGTACCAATGCCAGAACCAGCAGCGTTCGGCGGTGGACATTGCGGAATGCTACAAGAATCAGCCCCAGCATGGCGTATTCCATCAGAATATCACCGTCAAAAAACAGGGCGTGCGCCATGCCGAAGACGAACAGGATGGTCAGTCGTCTGAAGTAAAACCACAAAGACCCTCCCTCCCGTGACATAGCCCCGGCCAATTGCAGTGCGAAGCCAAAGCCAAACAACAGGGAGAACAGGCGCAGGGATTTCGTTTCGAAAAGCGAATGCATCGATAGATAGAAAGCACTGTCGAGAAAACCAGTCCACTCGGGAGCATCAGCCCCGAAGTTGTACATATTGACAAGCAAAACCCCAAAAAGAGCGAATCCCCGGACGGCATCAACTGACCCCAGGCGAACCTTCGGATCGGTTGGGCCAACTCGCTCCAGGGCAGGTATACGGGTCACTCTCTACGCCTTATTGCGGTGGTCTTCCATCTGGTGGACTGGCCTGGGGTGGGACCTCCCCACCATGCAATCTGCGCGGCCTGCTCAGCATTTGCGAAGTTTTCTGGGGCAGCCATGTTTTGTCGAAAACTTTTTCCGCGAGAACAGGATCGACATGGGGGCCAATCAATGCTTCATATGCGAGTGCAATGAGTTCGTATTCTTCTTCACAAATGTCGATGCGGTATTGTGGCAATCCCCCCTGGACTGCAACGTCCTTGAACAACTTCGGATTTGCACCGTATGCCATGCACAACAAATTGAACGCCCGCTGTTCTGAAGTGCTTTGTTCGTCGGCAAATTCCTCCATGGTCGGCGGGTCAGTACCCTGCACCTCCAGCATGTAGGCGTAGACTGTGCCCATGATCAAGCGCCGCGCCTCGTCCTCGCCCAGTTGAAGATAAATATAGGCGGACACCTGGTCGGCCGCATCTTCTTCACGTCCAAGTATCGGAACATCGAGAGAATCAAACAAGGCGTGGGCAAACTCGTGTAGAACGGTGTCGACAAAGGGCCCCACCACGGTATCGATAGGCTCTATGCCAGCTGGCGTGGTCTTCGCGGGCATGAGCTTGTGCAGTTCTTCAATATATTCATAGCAAATCGTTATCTTGTCATCCGAATACATGGCATCCGCCTCTCCGTCACAGTCGCTCAAGGAGATGTTCAATGTCCATTGCAGCCGGAATGGGCTGAGAAATTCCTGCAATTTTTCGAGCGATTGACGCTCCTTCAGTAGTTCGTATACTTCCTGATGCGCTGGATTCTTTGGGGGCACATAACTGATGCTGACCTGATGTGTCTTGCCCTGCCTGGTCTCCACTGCGATGTGCGCCATCACTGCCAATGCGGTTGTGAGGAACACGCTGCTGATAGCTAAAATCAGTCCATTTTTCATCATTGCACCATGAAGTTGTAGATATTTAAAAGCAAAACCCCCTGTCACGCGACACCCTGCTGGTGGAAGGCCCGCTGCCAGCAGACTGAATATCGTGGTAAATGCGTCAAATAGCGGACGCTCCGCATCGCTAAAACTGTGTACAGTATAACCGAGACCAAGGACGGCGATGCTACACACTAGCAGTGCCCACGAATGAAAGCGGCTGTTATCAGAATGCGTATCTCATTTCTACCCCGTATGTCCTTGGCTCCCCCAGCTGCAGGTAGGTTTCGTTCTGGAAAGGGCCGAAATCGTCACGGGGATCAACGCCGAAATACAATCCGTGCACGGCATAGTCCTCGTCCGTCAGGTTCCTGCCCCAGAGCGTGATGCTGATATTGTCCTGTTGCCAGTTGAGGCTGGCGTTCAGTAGGTCGTAACTGTCGAGTTTTCCATCGTGGTAGTAACCGAAGTAGGTGTCGTCCTGGCCTTCAACCTCGACGCGCCCCGACCATGCGTTGCTGAAGGCCATCCTGGCACCGATGTTGTACTGGTATTCCGGGGATTTGGCCTGGTCGCGATTGTCTTTATCCACAAACGCCCACTGGTCCAGATCAAAGGCCTCGATGGAGTCAACCTCCGCATGTAACCAGCCAATGTTGGCGAACAATTCGATCTGCTCATTGACCGCAAAGGTACTTTCCAGTTCCAGGCCGTAGCTGGTGGCATCGCTGTTGCTGTCCAGGTAGCCGATCCACAAAAAGGCGGCGTCGTCATACATCCAGTTTTCAATCTGTGCGTTGTCCCGGTCGGCGTGGAACAGGGCAGCACTCAGGGACAGGCGCTGGTCAAATTGTACCGTACGGATGCCGACCTCCATATTCAGCAGGGTTTCATCATCGAAGCTTAATTTGCCCTGGGTGAACTCCTGGAAGACGGGTGACATGATGGGCTGGTTAGCTGTGGCCGTTGTATTGACCCCGCCAGGTTTGGCGCCGCGGGCGACTGTTGCGTAGACCATGGTGTTGCTGTCAATTTCGTAGCGGGCACTTAATTCCGCATTCCACAAATCGTCGCTGTTATCGCTGCTGAAACCGTTGCCGTCCCGGTAGTCGTCCTCGAAGCGTTCCAGGCGCGTGCCCGCAATAAGGCTGACACGGCTGTTTACCGCGTATTCATATTCACCGTAGATAGCGTAGCGGTCGGTATCGTAGTCACTGTTGCTTGCTGAGTCGCCGAAGGTGCTTGGGTACTGATAGTCGAAGTCTTCGCTGCTGTCATTGGCGTACAGGCCAAGTACATAGCGACCCTCGCCGGGCGCCAGGGAGTTATTGCCGCCGAGCAGGCGAATATCCGCCACGAAGCGTTCGCGGTCGCGCTGAAATATTTCCCGGGCAGTGTCGTTGCCACCAGAGCAGAGGTAGGTTTCGCAGAATTCATCCGACACCCAGTCGGCGTCGTAACTCTGGTGCATGTCCATATCGATATAACTGACAACTGCTTCCAGCGTGTGGGTGTCTCCCAGCAACCAGCTGCCGCTGGTGGTCACTGCCACGGTTTTTTGCGTGTCCTTGCCGGGTTGGTCAGTGTAGGTTGTGCGGTTGTTGTCCAGTGACCAGGCATCCTGGCCATTGTCAGCGTCAAAGTAGAGAATGCCCAACTCATACTCTGCCTTGTCCGACGGAGTCCACTGCAGCCTGGCCCGGGTGGTCAGTTCGTCAAAATCGTTGCTGTTATCCTTGTCGAGGCGATCGTTATCGATATAGCCATCGCTGTTATTCTGTTGTATTGCAATGCGGCCCTTGACCGTATCTGCCAGGGGTCCGCTCAGCACCAGCCCCAGGTTGTAACTGTCGTAATTCCCGGCACCGCCGCTCAGCACGCCTTCAAACTCCTCGGTGGGTGAGTTGCTGATGATGTTGATCATGCCCGCGTGGGCGCTGGCGCCGTAGCGAGTTCCCTGGGGTCCGCGCAACACTTCTACCTGGGCGACGTCAAACAGCATGCCGGCATTGGCACTGTCGCCCAACTCCAGCTGGTCCAGCATCATGCCAACGCTGGGGTAGTACTTGGGATCGTAGTATTGCTCCAGGTCACCGATGCCGCGTATCTGTACAAAGCGGCTGCGAGAACTGCCGGCAGACCAGGTAACATTAGGTGCCGCGTTGAGAATATCCTGTAAATGCTGCGCTGCACGCTCGTTAATCGTGCGCTCTGTCACTACGCTGACGCTGCCAACGAGATCGCGAAGCTGGGTTTTGCGGAAATTTGCGGTGACTACCACTTCTTCCAGTACATCGTCGGCAGTGGCCAGCAAGGGCAGGGGGGTGGTGAGAATCGCGGTCGCCAGAGTAGTGACCGTGAAGCGGGTAGTCATTGACATGTGAGCCTCCAAAAAATTAGAGACCCGGTGTGCGACGCTAGATGGGTATAACTGCACCTATTCCTACGCCGGTATTAACCGGATCAGGTTCAAGGGTTTACTCGTCGTTACGAACTTCCGGTCGTCACAACAGGCATCTCAGGCCGTGGCCACCCCTTAGGATAGAGGTCGCGATTATAGAGTCTGCGCCGGCAAAATAAAAGTATGGAATTGTCCGAGGATGGCTTGTTTGCCTGCGCTATGCTATCCAGTGTACCCAACAGGTAGTGGGCATGGCCTGCGGAGGAAGGGAACGTTGAAGCTATTCAGTAGCGCACAATGCCTGGCGCTGGCGGAGCAGTCACCACAGGCGGTGGCAGAGCACGATAAGGACGCCTGGCTGGATCTGTTCGCCCGGTATAACCTGGTGGAAGACCCGGTTGGGTCAGCGCCGCATGTCGGAGGTACCTATGACCAACGCCAGGGCTACAGGTGCAGGGGGCGGCTGGAGCGCTTCTACGAAACCTTTATAGCGCCCAATAGTATTCGTTTTGATGTGCACCAGGACATCGTGTGTGGCTTGCATGTTATGCGGGATATCACTATCGAAATCATCATGTCACCGGATGTCATGGTGCGGGTTCCCGTGCACCTGTTATATGAACTGACGCCCGAAGAAGGGGAATTGAAGATATTTCGCCTTGCCGCTCACTGGGAGTTATGGCCAATGCTCAAGCAGCAGGTCGCCTCCGGCCTGCCATTCCTGAAAGTTGGCTGGGCATCGGGTGCGCGCATGCTGCGCTACCAGGGAATGTCTGGTATCGCAGGGTTTCTGCGCGGGTTGTCCAGTGTCGGTACCCGGGGCAAGGAGCAAGTTGCCCGCTTTGCGCAATACTTCAACACGGGAGATACCAGCGCAATGGAGGGCTTGTTTTGCAGCCCTGTACC
>CBDTVJ010000120.1:0-9669 GCA_965363655.1 uncultured Halieaceae bacterium
ATTGCACCCACTGTGCCATTAGATTGGGCACGCCGCCCAGCAGCACCTTGATGCCAGCGACATCTTCCTGGCGTGCTATATGCTGCACCAGGTAAACGGGATCATCCTGGCGGGAAACGATCAGGTCAGAGGTGGTAACCACGCCTGCCAGTTTGTTGGCTTCCATCACTGGCAGGTGATGAATGCCTCGCTGGGTCATCAGTAGTGTTGTCTCAAACAGGTTGTCATCGCCCTTGATGGTCAGGGGTTGTGGCGTCATTAATGACTCGACAGGTGTTTCAGGCGTAATCCCCTTGGCCACAAAGCGGGCGCGGAAGTCCCTGTCTGTGATGATCCCCACCAGTTCTTCGCCGCGCATGACGAAGGCGGAGGAGACTCGCCGCTCTGACATGACTTGCGCTACGGATTGCGCGCTGTCATTGCACCCCACCGTCAACAGGCCAGTGCTCATCACGGAGCGTACCTGCAGCATCATGGCATTGGTTTCAGGTTCATAACGGGCGGCGCGCCGCAGGCGCCGGTTACGCTGGCCACTGAAGTGGCGGTCAAAGTCGCGATTGGATGCGCGCAGTGCCTGGTAGTGTTCATCCGGTAGCAGGTAGCACAGGGCGTCTTCTATAACAGTCGCCTGCACCTCGCCGCGTTCGGCGTTGAGTCCGACAATATGGAAGCTCTCGCCCTCACCAAGGCGATCCAGTAGCTTGTTGTCGCTGTCGCGAATATCGACCGCGCCACTACGCAGGATGCGCAGCCCGGCGGGCTCTGTTGATTTGTCGAAGCTGTCACCCTGGCAGTGATACTGAATCGCGATCGCGCCAGCTGCCCGCCGCAAAACCGTTTCCTCCAGCTTGTTAAACGGCAGCGACTGGCACAAAAATTCCGCTACAGAGGCCAGTTCTGGCGACAGGCTTTTGTTGTGCTCATTCACCGCTTGCTTGCTCGCGGTAAGGATCCAGGAAAGCAGTGCTGGTAGCGGCGAACCAGTTGCTGCCACCTGCGTTGACTACTATCTGCAGCCGTTGGTCACGTAGTGGCAGCTCATCCAGCGATAATACCCACTGCAGCCCCTGACTATCCTGTTTGCGCAAGCTTACGGGCTTGCTATCTTCTCCGTCTGCCGCGACACCCAGCAATGCGTAATCCAGTGCATGGCTGGAGGACAACAGTAGGGTTGGTCCGGAGAGGGTGCTTGCAAAAGTGATGCTGAGACGCATGTCCTCGTTGCGCAGATCGCACTGGCCACTGTCATAGCGACAGTTGCTGCGCTCAACCAAGGGGTAGGATTGGCCGGCTGCGGCCTGCTGTGGTTCCTCGCCAACGAAAGCGCCGACGGCGAACCAGGCCAGAATCGCCAGTACTGGCGTGACCAGCAGGGCGATAATGATATGTTTGTTAGTAAACACCGGGACGTTCTCCACCGTTTGACGTGAATGACATTGTAACCGCCGTAGCCTTAACAGGTATTGATCTACTTAACGAAAAAAGGAGGACCCGCAAAGCGGGGCCTCCAACGATTGTCCCAATGGACCGGACAGGTTTAATGATCGTGGGCACCCGTAGCGCCTGCCGGTATGCGAATGTGCTCCACCAGGTCCTGTACCGCCTGCGGTGGCTCTGCTGTCACGCGCGAGACAGCGAAGGCGACGGTAAAGTTGACAATGGCGCCCACTACCCCGAAGGCATTGGGTTCAATGCCCATGAACCAGTTGGGTGACATGTCGCCCAGAAAAGCAGTCGAGGGGATGAACATGATGCCCTTGTGCTGGAACACGTAGAACAGGGTGACGCCGATACCTGCAACCATTCCCGAGATTGCACCTTCCTTGCTGACCCTTTTGGAGAAGATCCCCATCATCAGGGCCGGGAAGATCGAGGACGCCGCAAGTCCAAAGGCCAGTGCCACGGTTCCCGCCGCAAAGCCCGGTGGATTGAGGCCGAGATAGCCTGCCCCCAGAATGGCAACTGCCATGGCCACACGACTTGCTCGCAGTTCCTGTTTCTCGGTGATGTTCGGTGTGAACATGCCCTTGAGCAGGTCATGGGAGATTGCCGATGCAATGGCCAGTAATAGGCCGGCTGCGGTCGATAGCGCTGCTGCCAGTCCACCGGCTGCTACCAGGGCGATAACCCAGTTAGGCAGTTTGGCGATTTCGGGGTTGGCCAGCACCATAATGTCGTTGTCGATTTTGACCATTTCATTGGTCTCGGGATCCGCACTGTATTCGACCAGACCGTTAACATTTTTGTCGTCAAAGACGAGCAAACCGGTAGTTTCCCAATTCTTGAACCATTGGGGCCGCTCGGCATAGACCAGGTACTCACCAGGCGCAGGCTCGAGGGTATTCATCAAGTTGAGTCTGGCCATGCCGGCAACAGCGGGTGCCGTGGTATAGAGAATGGCGATAAAGAGCAGTGCCCAACCAGCGGAGGAGCGCGCATCGCGCACCTTGGGTACGGTGAAGAAGCGAATAATCACGTGGGGCAGGCCGGCAGTACCAATCATCAGCGACAGGGTGTAGGCGAACATATTGAGCGTGCTGCCGCGTACGTCGATGGTGTACTGGTTGAAGCCGAGGTCTGTTACGACCTGGTCAAGCCTGTCCAGTAGAAAGACATCCGTGCCGGCGATAGTGCTGCCCAGGCCAAGCTGGGGAATAGCATTGCCGGTCAGTTGCAGGCTGATGAAGATTGCCGGGATAGTGTAGGCCAGGATCAACACGCAGAACTGGGCAATCTGTGTGTAGGTAATGCCCTTCATACCGCCCAGTACCGCATAGAAGAACACGATACACATGCCGATAATCAGGCCGGTGCCATAGTCCACTTCCAGGAAGCGAGAAAACGCCACGCCCACGCCTTTCATTTGACCGATAACATAAGTGACCGAGCAAATAATCAGGCAGACCACGGCTACCGCGCGCGCGGTCTTGGAATAAAAGCGATCACCGATAAATTCCGGTACCGTGAACTTGCCGTACTTGCGCAGGTAAGGCGCCAGTAGCAGCGCCAGGATCACGTAGCCACCGGTCCAGCCCATCAGGAACACGGAACCCCCGTAGCCCATGAAGGAGATCATGCCGGCCATGGAAATAAAAGAGGCGGCAGACATCCAGTCCGCCGCTGTTGCCATGCCGTTGGCGACAGGGTGCACGCCGCCACCGGCGACATAGAAATCCTTGGTAGATCCGGCCCGGGCCCAGAAGGCGATACCGAGGTAGAGGGCGAAGGTGGCGCCCACTACGATATAGGTTAAGGTTTGAAGTTCCATCGTAACGTCTCCTTAGTCTTCTTCCACGCCGAACTCACGGTCCAGCGCAGCCATTCTGAAGGTGTAGAAAAAGATAAGGCCCACGAATACGTAGATTGAACCTTGCTGGGCGAACCAGAAACCGAGCTTGTAGCCGCCGATCTGGATCTGGTTGAGAACATCGACTAGCAGGATGCCGAAGCCGAAGCTGACCACAAACCAGATGATAAATATCTTGATTATCAGGGACAGATTGCGGCGCCAGTACTCCTTGGCCTGCGTTTCACTGAGTGGGGACATATCACACCTCCGGTGCATTGTTATTGTGAGAGTGAAGCAAAATATAGCACTGCCTCGCTCCCACCACTGTTGGACTTTGGTCTATAGGGCTCAGAAACCGTATTTCACGGCGAACTGTAACCGGCTCAGGTCGCCATCGCGGCCGTCTTCAACTTCCTTGTTGGCGTAGATGTATTCGCCGCCGATAGACATTCTTTCTGTGGGCAGGTAATTCAGGTTGGCGTGGAATGACTGGTAGGACTTGGCCAGAGAGTCTGCGCCTGCGTAATCATTGGTATCAGGATTATCCGCACCGGAGGCCGAGACGGAGAATGTGCTGCGCCACTTGGGGCTCCAGAAATGGCGGTACGCGATAAATGCGCCCCACTGGTCGATGGTATCGATGTCCCCATTGTTTTTGACGTAGCCGTCGTTATAGGAGTTGAGGCCCATGTAGCGACCCAGGGCATCACCGTAGTTGGCCATGAAACGCAGGTCGTCCTTACCGAGCATCCACTTGCCCGAAATGCTCAGGCCATAGCCGAACTGGTTATCATTGTCGCCTTCGATGGCCGCGTCCGTGCGGTCTTCATAGCTCAATTCACGGACTACGCCCGCAGCCGACCAGCTGAGATCACCTGTTTTGCCGTTATAACGCGCCACTACATCGGGCATTCCCTCATGGCTGTCATCCCAGTCCACGCCATTGAGGCGTGTTGCGGCGTTTTCCACCGCCAGTTGCAAGCCGCCCATAGTCCAGCGGACCTGCGGCTGCCGATTGAAAATGGTACCGATTGGGCCGACGAAATCGATCAGGTCGGGCAGGGCGCCGACATTGAAAAAGGTAGACCAGCTCTGGCCCGCCAGCAGGGAACTGTCGTTGTCGTAGTCCCACTTTACGAAGGCGTGGCGTATGCGCGAGTTCCACGAATTTGAAATCCGTTCGTCGTTGTCATCACCGGTGAGGATCCAGTCCATCTCTACCCGGGTGGAAATCAGTCCGGCGTCGGTATCTGTTGCCGTGGTGAAGAAGAAACGTGAACTCTTGGCGTGCATGTTGGTGGTGCTGTATGAATCCGAGTTGCCATCGAGTGGCTCTACCGGGATCGTGGAAGGCACCAACAGGTCTTCTGAGGCGTAAAAGCCGGGCTTGCCATCACTGTAGCTAGAGCCCATGGCGTCCAGTTGGATGTATCCGCCGTACTGGAACTTGGTGCCCTTCCTGGTCGGCCGCACATCTTCAATTTCCACCTGGTTGGTTTTGATTTCGGTTTCGTTGCTAGTTACCGCTGCTTTCAATTCCTGCAGCTGTTGCTCCAGGTCGGCGATACGATCTTCGAGATTTCCCGCCTGGGCAAACGAGCAGGTAGTGGCTGTGAGAATAGCTGCAGTTAAAGGTTTGATGAGTGGCTTCATGGTATTGCTCCGTGTTGTGCTTTTTATTCGCGGCCAGTATTACGCGCAACGCGGGGGCAACATATTGGACTTTGGTCAAAGAAGGGGGCAATGTAGACTAAAGTCGAATGCCCTCGGGGCAATGAGCACCTACACTTGATCTGTAGACAGCGCCTGCTGCGGACGGTCAGTTCAAACCTGCAGCAGCGCTATTCCCCAGCGTAGACAGAGAGGTGTCTCAAATGGAAATACTGATTGCCGACGATCACCCCCTGTTTCGCGCGGCACTGGAGCATGTCATCAATCAGTCCCTGCCGGCGGCGCAGGTCGCTACCGCGGCGTCCGTTGCCGAACTGCAACAGCAGGTTGAGCAACTGCCAGGCCTCGGTCTTGTCATGCTGGATTTACATATGCCCGGCGCTTACGGGTTTTCCGCACTGTCCTGGCTGGTGGGGCAGAACCCCCGCTTACCCATCATCATGATCTCTGCCAACGCACACCCGGAGACGGTGCGCAGGGCCCTTGATCACGGCGCGGCGGCATTTCTGTCCAAGTCTGCGGACATGGCGCAGATTGACCACTGTATTGCTGCGGTAATGCAAGGTGAGCGCGGTATACACCCCGGGCTGGATTCAAAAGCGATCGGTGCCAGCCTGCAGGCCCTGGATGTGGCAGAGGCGCTCGCCAGCCTGACGCCACAGCAGTTTCGCGTCACCACCATGCTGGCGGAGGGGCTGCTCAATAAACAGATAGCCTATGCACTGAATGTCAAAGAGGCGACGATCAAGGCGCACATGACTGAGATTTTTCGCAAACTGGGCGTGCATTCGCGTACCCAGGCCGTGCTTGCGCTGGGCGCTCTTGCAGTGGACCTGCCAGCAGACCTGGTGCAGCCGCCGGCGTAATCAGCTTCGCTCGTTATACAGGGCGAGAATCAGCGCACGCAGTCGGGCCGAGTTTATAGGCTTGGGCAGAAAGCGAAATCCTGCGGTGCGTGCCGCCTCCCTGGTTTCCGGGCTGTTGTTGGCACTAATCATGATGCAGGGGATAGCCAGCCCAGTTTGCGCCAGCACCTGTTGTACCGCTGCAATGCCGTTGTCGCCCTCATCGAGCTGGTAGTCTGCGAGTATCACCGCAGGCGGTGGCCCGGACTGCAGGGACTGTAATAGATCCTGGCGATTCAGGGCGCTTGCCACCGTTGCTCCCATTGACAGTAATAACTGCTCCAGGCCTCTTAATATCATCGCTTCATTATCAAGGCAGAGCAGGTGGATGCCCTCGAGGTCACCATCGTTGCCTGGGTTTTCGGCGGTTTCGGTGCGGGGCTCGCCCAGTGGTACAGAGATCGAAAAGACCGTGCCATGACCAACCCGGGAATGTAGCTGCAGTTTCAGTCCCAGCAGTGCACTGATGCGCTGCACGATGGACAGCCCCAGGCCCAGCCCCTTGTCAGTTTGCTCCGATTGTCCAGAGCCGCGTTGGAATTCCTCAAAGATACGAACCTGGTCCTGTTCGGCTATGCCGGCCCCGGTATCCCACACCTGGATCAGTACCTGCTGGCCGCGTTGCCTGCCGCTCAGCAACACCCCACCCGTGCCGGTATAGCGCACCGCGTTGCCCAACAAGTTCTGCAGCACGCGGTAGACCAGTGGTTGATCACTGTGCAGCCAGAGCTCGCGCGACACTACCCGCAGTTCGATTGACTTGTCCTGTGCCATGCCGCTGAATTCTTCCTGCAGGGCATGGCACATTTTTCCCAGACTGAAGTGCTCAGGCCTGGGCGTTTGTCGTCCAGAATCCAGGCGGGCGATCTCCCGCAATTCGGAAATCTGGTGTTCTGCCCGCCGCAGTGAGTCATCAATCTGCTCGACGATGCCCAGGGTGGCCGGGTCGGGGTGGTCATTGAGGCGGTTATTGAGTGCGGCGGTGAACAGGCGGGCGGCGTTGATCGGTTGTAGCAGGTCGTGGCTGGTGGCCGACATAAAGCGGCTCTTGCTCTGGTGTGCATCCCTTAGCTTTTCCTCCATCTCTGCGCGCAAGCGGTTTTCCTGGCGCAGGCGGGCGTTGCTTTCAGAGAGGCTGCGGCTGCCAGATTCCACCTTGGCCTCCAGTTCCACCCGGCTCTCTTCCAGTTGCGCAACGACTTCCCGGTAGTCTGTGATATCGACGTAGGTAGTGACGAAGCCACCGGTGGGCATCGGCGTACCGTGGATGGCGATGACCTTGCCGTTGGGCAGGGTGCGCTCCAGACGATGCGGGCTGCCCTCGCGCATCCAGTCCAGGCGTTTTTTAATCTCCGCTTCAATACCGCCGCGAGGGCTCAGGATGCCCCTCTCGGCATTGAAGCGATAAACACGCTCAATGGGGCAGCCCACATAGAGAAAACGCTCGGGATAGCCAAACAGCTCGTCATAGCGGGAGTTCCAGGCCACCAGGCGCAGTTCACTGTCGACTACCGAGACTCCCTGTATGAGGCTTTCCACCGTGGTTTGCAGCAGTTCACGGTTGAAGGTGTGTAGCCTGGAGGCATCTGTCACCATGCCGGCAAGATCAGCGAAGGCGAGTTGTTGGCTGCTCTCCAGCTGCTCCATGGCTTTGTGCGCAGAAGTCGCTCCGATAATACTGGCAAGCACTGACTCTATCCGTTCGACCATGAACTGCGGCGCCCGGTCGCCCGCTAACAGGCGCTGCTGGTTGGTATCTTCAAACTGCCGCCACATGCGGCGCATCTGGTGCTCGTCAACAAACGGGGTGAGCAGGGCCTGTAACTGACTGACGCGGATCAGGCTGAGGTCGAAATCGGTATTGGCGGGCTGTTGTGAACTTTTTTTACTGTCGATAAATAACTCGGCCTGCCGCGCATCGGCTGCGGTGGGTTTCATGATCAGTGACAGGACAATCATCAGGGTACAGTTCAGTCCCAGGCTCCAGAAAGTAGCGTAGGCCAGCCGGTGCTCACCCTCGATCCCGCAAAGGTTCAAGGGTCGCAGCCAGTCGATATCCCACGGGCCGTGCACGATCAGCGGCGCGTCCAGCGGCAGTACTGCGGGCAGCAGTCCACAATAAAACCACAGGGCCAGCCCCGCGAGCAGGCCTGTGGTGACTGCACTGCTCCTGGCGCCGCGCCAATACAAGCCAGCGATCACGGCCGGCGCGAGCTGCGCAGCGGCCAGGAAAGAGATAAAACCAATCTGTGCCAGCCACGGAATCCCTATGAGTACCCGGGTGACGAGCCAGGCGGCAAACAGTATCAGGGCGATACTCACCTGGCGGATGCGCCGCAGGTTGTCACCCAGTGTGAGTACGGCAGTGGGGGAGCGCGCATTGAGTCGCATGAACAATGGCGCCACGACCTCGTTGGTGATCATGATCGCCAGGCTGACGGTCGCCACTATGACCATGCCCGTGGCGGCGGAGATACCACCGATGAAGGCCGCAATGGTCACGAAGTTGGATTCCAGGGCGATCGGTAACAGCTGTACATAAGTGTCAGGGTTAACAGACTCTGCTACCGCAAATATCTGTGACCCCGCCAGGCTGATGGGTAGCACCAGCAACATGAACAGGGCCAGGTAAGCGGGGAATAACCAGCGCGCCGTATTCACGCGGCTGTTCTTGCCCGCCTCCACTACCATGACGTGGAATTGCCGCGGCAGGCAGAGTATCGCCAGGCCGCTGATCAGGGTGCGCGCCAGAAAGTCGGTAGAGAGGCTGAAGTCACCCAGTGCCTGGCTGCCCTTGGCTGCTGCCAGCTCGGCCGGCGCTTGGTAAAGATAGATCAGTGCCAACACGGCCACCGCTGCGAACGCTACCAGTTTGACTACAGATTCGACCGCGATAGCCGTCATCATGCCCTGGTGTCGTTCGTGGCCATCCAGTCTGCGCGTACCGAACAGGATGGTAAATACCGCGAGTATGATCGCTGTCAGCAGTGCCGTATCGCCACCGATCGCTTCGACTTCTTCGAAACTCCCGCCGACGATGGTCCACGCCTGGGCGAGGGCCTTGAACTGCAGGGCGATGTAGGGGAGTACGGCGGCGCTGGCCACGAAGGTCACGATCACTGCCAGCGACTGGCGCTTGCCGAAGCGGGCGCTGATGAAATCGGCAATGGAGGTGACGCGGTGCCGCGCACCAACAGCCAGCAGTCGCTTGATCAGTGGCCAGCCCAGTAGAAACATCAGCATTGGGCCGAGGTAGATGGGCGCATGACTCCAGGCTGACTCGGTGGCGCTGCCCACGGCGCCGTAGAACGTCCACGAGCTGCAGTAAACTGCCAGGGTGAGGGCATACAGCACGCCACTCCAGCGGGAATCGCGCAGGCGCGCCGCTACGCCGGTATTGCGGTCCGCATACCAGGCAACGGCAAACAGGATGCACACGTAGAGCAGTGCAAGGCTCAGAAGGTTGGAGGCAGATACCACCTGGCGATATCCTCTGGACGTCTACGACGTTGTTATTATGGTGAAAGCAAACTCACCTTAACCCATTCCCCGCCCACAACAAAACCTGCACCACCGCTGCGCTACTGCGGTCTGGTGACGGCGATCAGCCTGGTCGGTTGGCGACCAGGTTGTCGACCACTGCCGGATCGGCGAGAGTACTGATGTCACCCAGCGCATCGAGCTCATTTTCAGCGATTTTACGTAAAATGCGACGCATGATCTTGCCTGAACGGGTTTTCGGCAGCCCTGGTGCCCACTGGATGATGTCCGGCTTGGCAATCGGCCCAATTTCTTCAACACATA
>CBDTVJ010000121.1:0-9650 GCA_965363655.1 uncultured Halieaceae bacterium
ACGCCGATCCGGGCTTTCCGATGACCGTTGGCGAGAATGTGACGGTGGGCCACAATGCCATGTTACATGGCTGCACCATTGGCGATGGTTCCCTGGTGGGTATCAATGCGGTGGTTCTCAATGGTGCCATAGTGGGCAAAGGATGCCTTATCGGGGCCAATGCGCTGGTCACCGAGGGTATGGAAATTCCAGACGGTTCCCTGGTGCTGGGGTCTCCGGCGAAAATCAAGGCGCAGCTGTCGGAAGAGCAGCGCCTGGCCCTGATGCACAACGCGGACCACTATATCGGCAATGGCAAGCGCTTCAGTGCTGACCTCAGGGAACAGGAATGAGCGACGCTGGACCAAAATCACCCTGTATCTCGGTTTGCGTGCTGGACAACAACGATATTTGCCAGGGTTGCTACCGCTCCGCCACGGAGATTACCGACTGGTTCATGTCCAGCGCGGAGCAAAAGAAAGAGATAATACGCCTGGCGCGGGAACGAATGGAGGCCGGTTTTCCTGTTCGTTTGAGCTAGCTTACTGCTCCAGCTGCTGGTTAGCGGCCACCGTGGCGCGAACAGCCTGCACCACATTGCCTTCCAATGTGAGAATTTCGAGACGATAGTCACCTATAGAGACGCCCGCATTGGCATCGGGAAAGGATTCCAGGTATTCAAGCAACAGCCCGCTGAGGGTTTTCGGACCATCCGTGGGCAGGGACCAGTCCAGGGATTTGTTGATTTCGCGTATGTTGGCGGTACCGTCGATGATGTAGCTGCCATCGCGCTGGGGGAAGATGCTGGCCACTGTCTCGGCCAGGTTGGAGGTAAATTCCCCCACGATTTCTTCCAGAATGTCTTCCAGGGCAACCAGGCCCAGCACTTCACCGTACTCGTCTAACACTACCGCCAGTGGCTTTTTCTTTTGCTGGAAGTTCATCAGCTGGGTGTGCAGCGGGGTGCTTTCTGGTACGAAGTAGGGTTTTTCCATTTCCCGTTCCAGGGCGTCGCGGTCCAGCCCCTCTTTGTCGATAACCCGGCTGATATTGCGCATGTGCAATACACCGACAATATTGTTGATGTCCTCCCGCCAGACCGGCAGGCGTGTGTGCGCACTGTTTTGTATGCAGCGCAGAATGTCGGTATCGCTGTCGTCCAGGTCTATGCCAAAGACCTCGTTGCGCGGCACCATGATGTCATCGACCGAAACCTGCTCCAGGTCGAGAATATTCAAGAGCATGCCCCTGTGCCGGGCCGGGATCAGCTGGCCGGTGTCGGTAACAATGGTGCGCAGTTCCTCTGAGGAGACGTTCTCATCACTTTGCTTGTTGGGATCAAAGCCCAGGACTCGCAGCAGGCCATTGGTGAAACCGTTCACCAGCGCCACCACCGGGTACAGGATCTTCATAAGCGGCAGCAGCACGAGGCTGGCAGGGAAGGCAACCTTCTCGGGATACAGTGCGGCGATGGTTTTAGGGGTGATTTCGGCGAATATGAGTATGACCAGGGTCAGGGCGCCGGTGGCTATAAATATGCCAGCGTCACCCCACAGGCGTATGGCGATCACCGTGGCTATGGCAGCGGCGAAAGTGTTCACCAGATTGTTGCCGATAAGAATAAGGCCGATCAGGCGATCAGGGCGCTCCAGCAGCTTGCCGGCACGGGTGGCGCCCCTGTGCTTGTGCTTCTGCAGGTGCCTTAAACGATAACGATTGAGGGACATCATGCCGGTCTCTGAACTTGAGAAGAAACCGGAGAGGATGATAAGTGCAGCCAGAATCGAGAAAAGTAAGCCCAGCGGTGCTTCGTTCAATGCCGGAGAGGACCTCTTGTGGAATAACGGCTGCTATCTTGAAGAAAAAGCCCAGTGGGGGCAAGTGTTATGACGCTTCATGTTCTGTGCAGCACCAGCTCCAGCACCAGCTTGGAGCCCCAGAAAGCCAGCATCAGTAATAGAAAGCCGCTCAGGGTCAGGCGCACAGCGGTTCGACTGCGCCAGCCAAGCTGGTAGTGGCCCCACAGCAGGGTGGAAAACAGCACCCACGCCACTATGGTCAGCACGGTTTTGTGCACCAGGCTCTGGGCAAAAATGTCGTCGATAAACACGAAGCCCGAAACGATCGCTATGGTGAGCAGGGAGACGCCGATCCACAGTAGCTCAAATAGCATACTCTCCATCAATTGCAGGGGTGGCAGTATCTGTATGATCCCGGTGGTATGCCGCTGCTTTAACTGGCGATCCTGCAGAGACAGCAGGGCTGACTGAATGGCCGCCAGGGTGAGTACGGCATAAGCCAGGATGGAGCTGCAGATGTGGAGTAGCATGCCAGCGCTGAGATTGCTCACCAGGGCGCTGGTGTCGGGGGCAAAAGTGGCAACCAGTACAGCAAGAGCCGACAGTGGAAACAGCACCAAAAGAAGGTTTTGCAAGGGGCGCCGGAGCAGGGACGTGACACAGGCCACATTGACGACCAGGAATATCAGCGCGGAAATCCTGAAAAAGCCGAGATTGACACCGCCCTCGAGAAAAACCGTTTGCCAGACTATAGCCGCATGCAGCAACAGCGCGACCAGGCCCAGCGCGAGAGTGCTGCGGTTAATTTGCAGGCGTCGCTGCGATAGATTCAGCAGTTGCAGGCAGGTTGCAGCCAGATATGCCAGGGCGCAGAGTGGGGCGAGTAGGGTAGCTGACATCAGTTTGGGACTTGGACCCGGGTAAAGTATACTGCGCCCTTTGTACCGACTTGTCTTGTCATAATCAATAGTGACTACTATCCCGCTCTACAGCGAGCCCGGAGAGAGATTCAATGTTTGAGAGTTTGAGTGACCGGCTGTCCCACAGCCTGCGCAGTATTACCGGAAAGGCGCGTTTAACCGAGGACAATATCCAGGAAACCATGCGGGAAGTGCGCATGGCGTTGCTGGAGGCCGACGTGGCGCTGCCGGTGGTCAAGGAGTTCGTGGAGTCGGTGAAACAGCGCGCCCTGGGCCAGGAGGTCATGAAGAGCCTCAGTCCCGGGCAGGTCTTCCTGAAAATCGTACAGGATGAACTGGAAGCGATTATGGGGTCGTCCAATGAAGGGCTGAACCTCGCCACTACTCCGCCGGCGGTTATTATGATGGCGGGCCTGCAGGGCGCCGGTAAAACGACCACCGTGGCGAAATTGGCCAAACTGTTGACCGAGCGGGACAAGAAAAAGGTAACGGTGGTGAGTGCCGACGTCTACCGGCCAGCGGCGATCAAGCAGTTGGAAACTCTGGCTGCAGAGGTCGGTGTGGAGTTCTTTCCCAGTGATATTGGGCAAAAGCCAGTAGCCATTGTGCAGGCGGCGATCGAGCATGCCCGGATCAAGTTCAGTGACGTCCTGATTGTCGATACGGCGGGGCGTCTGGCCGTGGACAAGGAAATGATGGCAGAAATCGCCGAGCTGCATGCCGTGGCGAAGCCGGTGGAAACCCTGTTTGTGGTCGACGCCATGACCGGTCAGGACGCCGCCAACACCGCCAAGGCGTTCGGCGAGGCCCTGCCGTTGACCGGCGTGATTCTGACCAAGGTCGATGCGGATACGCGCGGTGGTGCGGCCCTGTCGGTGCGCTCCATTACCGGCAAGCCGATCAAGTTCCTGGGTGTGGGTGAGAAGACAGGGGCGCTGGACCCCTTTCATCCCGACCGTTTGGCCTCCCGCATCCTGGGGATGGGCGATGTCATGTCCCTTATCGAGGAAGCGGAGCAGAAGGTCGATAAGGAGAAGGCCGCCAAGCTGGCCCGTAAGGTCAAGAAGGGCCAGAAGTTTGACCTGGAGGATTTTCGCGACCAACTGCAGCAAATGAACAATATGGGCGGCATTACCGGCATGCTGGACAAGCTGCCCGGTATGGGCAATATGGCGCAGATGGCGCAGCAGAACATGGATATGAAGCTATTTGCCCGCATGGAGGTCATGATCAACTCCATGACGCCCAGAGAGCGCCGTCACCCCGAACTGATACAGGGCTCACGCAAGCGCCGTATTACGCAGGGTTCAGGTACCCAGGTGCAGGATCTCAACCGTCTACTGAAGCAACACAAGCAGATGCAGAAGATGATGAAGAAGATGAAGGGCGGTGGCATGGAGAAGATGATGCGCGGGCTCGGTGGCATGATGCCCCCGGGTGGCCCGGGTGGCCCCGGAGGAATGGGCGGCCCCGGTGGCTTCCCCTCCCGCTAAGCGATAAGGTCCGGATTTTATTAAAAAATAACCCCCTGCGGGGTTTAATATCCGGCGCATATTCCGTATGATACGCCACCTTTCCGGCCTGCCAGCCGGTTTTTGTCGTGGGTGTAGGCTGCAAGATCGCAGCAAATCCCTACTAATTTTTAGGAAATAACGCCAAATGGTAACAATTCGTCTTGCTAGAGGTGGCGCTAAGAAGCGTCCATTTTATCACCTGACAGTGACTGACAGCCGCAAAGCTCGCAATGGCCGCTTCATTGAGCGCGTTGGATTTTTTAATCCGACTGCTCGTGGCCAGGAAGAGCGCCTGCGCATCGATACAGATCGCATCGAATACTGGCAGGGCCAGGGTGCGCAACTGTCCGAGCGCGTGGCAAAGCTGGTCAAGGATTCTGCAGCTGCTGCAGCCTGATTCGGTCCGTTGTTGAGCTTGTCTGCTAAAGGCGGGCTGGTTTGATGGCAAAGTCATCGGCCGAAGACGACGTGCTGATAGTCGGGAAAATTGCCGGCTGTTACGGCTTGAAGGGATGGGTGAAGATTCATTCCTATACCGATCCGCAGGAAAATTTCCTGCAATTCGGTGACTGGCGAATAAAACGTCGGGGCCAGTTCGAAGCCATAGAGTTTGATCATGGCAAGCGACAGGGCAAGGGCCTGGTGGCGCATATTGCGGGGGTGGATGATCGCACCCTGGCGGAGTCCTTCAGGGGGCTCGAGGTGGTAGTGGCAGCAGATGCCCTGCCGCAGCTGGAAGAGGGTGATTATTACTGGCGCGACTTGCAGGGTCTGCGGGTGTGGTGCCAGGACGGTGAAGACAGGGTGTTACTGGGAACAGTGGATTACCTGATTGAAACCGGCGCCAACGATGTGTTGGTGGTGAAAGCCTGCGAAGGCAGTATTGATACACGGGAACGCCTGATTCCCTATTTGCCTGGCTCCACGGTGACCCGGGTAGATATTGAAGAGGCGCTCATTGAGGTGGATTGGTTCCTCGACGAAGAGTGAGGAAGCAGCAGGGCTCCGGGGGCGGGACACAATGCGAATTGCACTGGTGAGCCTGTTTCCCGAGATGTTCAGCGCAGTCAGTGAGCACGGTGTAACGGGTAGGGCGGTCAGGGATGGCCTGGTAAGCCTGAGCCATTGCAACCCGCGAGATTACACTGTGGATACCCATCGCACAGTGGATGACAGGCCTTATGGCGGTGGCCCGGGCATGTTGATGAAGATAGATCCTTTGCGGCAGGCGATTGCGGCAGCAAGGGCAGCGGCAGGCGAGGATGCCAGAGTCATCTACCTGTCGCCCCAGGGGCAGCCTTTCACGCATGAAAAGGCCCTGGAGTTGTCGCAGCAGGAAGGTTTGATTCTTGTTGCCGGTCGCTACGAAGGCGTGGATGAACGTCTTATTGAGGCCGAGGTGGATGAAGAGTTGTCCATCGGTGATTACGTATTGAGTGGCGGTGAGTTGCCCGCCATGGTGGTGATTGATGCGGTGACGCGCCAATTGCCCGGTGTATTGGGCCACGAGGCGTCGGCACAGGAAGATTCCTACGCCAACGGCCTGCTGGATTGCCCGCATTACACCCGGCCGGAAAGCTACGAAGACAAGGGCGTGCCGGCAGTATTACTCAGTGGGAATCATAAAGAGATTCGCCGCTGGCGCCTGCAACAGGCATTGGGCAGAACCTTTGAGAGGCGCCCGGATTTGTTGCAAGGCAGGGCCATGACGCCCGAGGAAGAAACATTGTTGGCGGAGTATCTCCGTGAACAGGAATTATTAACAGAGCGCTAGCTGTGAAGCTGCGAAGTCACACACAGGAGTACCACATGAGCACTAACAAGATCATCGCGCAGCTTGAAGCTGAGCAAATGGAGAAGGAGCTTCCTGAGTTCGGTCCCGGCGATACCGTGGTCGTTCAGGTAAAGGTAAAGGAAGGTACCCGCGAGCGTTTGCAGGCCTTCGAAGGTGTTTGTATTGGTAAGCGCAACCGTGCGCTGAACTCAGCCTTCACCGTGCGTAAGATTTCACACGGCATAGGTGTGGAGCGTACATTCCAGACTTACAGCCCGCTGCTGGACAGCATTTCCGTGAAGCGTCGCGGTGATGTGCGTCAGGCAAAGCTCTACTACCTGCGCGAGCTGAGTGGTCGTGCGGCGCGTATCAAGGAAAAGCTGTAGCACCTGCGGTTACCAACCTCAGCTTTTTGAAAGCGGCCCAGGTGGCCGCTTTTTTGTGCCTCAACATAGTGCATCGTGTACTGCGAGTTGCCTGGGAAAACGGTAATTCGCCGCTCATTCCTGCCATGGAATCGTGATAGGGTAATTGCATGCTCGCAGACGCCCTCATTCATCCGGAAATAGAACGTTACGTCGATGCCATGTGGATGGAAAAGGGCCTGAGTGACAACACCCTGTCCTCCTATCGGCGTGACCTGCGGCAATTTCACGATTGGCTGGCAAGCACCGAAGGCGCGACGATTATCGGGGCTACGCGGGCATCCCTGCAGGGCTACCTCGGTGTGCGTCTTAAGCAGGGTCAATCCCCTCGCTCCAGTGCACGTTTCCTGTCCTGCGCACGGGGTTTTTATCACTATCTCCTGCGTGAGGGGCGTATCACGGTAGATCCGACGTTGGATGTGGATAGCCCGCGTTTGGGAAGGCCCCTGCCAAAGTCGCTGTCGGAAAAGGAAGTCGATACCCTGTTGCAGGCGCCGGACCTGGACCAGGCACTGGAGTTTCGAGATCGCACCATGTTGGAATTGCTCTATGCCTGCGGTCTGCGGGTGACAGAGTTAACCAGCCTGCAACTGGTGCAATTGAGCATTAACCAGGGCGTGGTGCGGGTGTTTGGTAAGGGCAGCAAGGAACGTCTGGTGCCCATGGGCGAGGAAGCCCTGATGTGGCTGCAGCGCTATATGGCGGGGCCGCGTGCAGAACTGCTAAAAGGTATACCCAGTGATGTGTTATTTCCCAGTCGGCGCGGTACGCAAATGACTCGCCAGACCTTCTGGTATCGTATTAAAATCTATGCCCAGCGTGCCGGGATCAAAAGAGACCTGTCGCCCCACACCCTGCGCCATGCGTTCGCCACACATTTGCTGAATCATGGGGCTGATCTACGGGTGGTGCAAATGCTGTTGGGTCATAGTGATCTCAGTACCACGCAGATTTATACGCATGTGGCGCAACAGCGCATGCAGGAGTTACACGCAGAACACCATCCCCGGGGATGAGGAACTAAACAGCTGGTTGCTGCTCCAAAGAGCGGTGACCAGAGTATGATGGTGGGCTAGCCCACGAAAGCAGAGGAAATAGAATGATATTGCGAGTTTTACGATCTACATTGCTGGCGGCCATGGCGGTTGCAGCTCCCCTGGTAATGGCCGGCGAGCCGGTGGGCAAGGAGCAACTGGATAAATTTCGGGCGGCGCTGGAGACTCCTGCAACGGGGTTGCAGGTCGAGAGCGCGCAAACCAGTGAAATCCCCGGTTTGTTTGAAGTCCAGTTCATTAACGGCCCACTGGTGTATTCCACCGCAGAGGGAAATTACTTTATCGTTGGCGATATCTACGCGGTACAGGCACAGGGTCTTGTAAACCTGGCGGAGCAGCGTCGCGATACCGAAAGGGCGGAGAAACTGGCCAGTATATCCACGGACGATATGATCGTCTTTGCGGCCGAGGGTGAGCCCCGGGCCTATATCAGCGTGTTTACCGATGTCACCTGCTTCTATTGCCAGAAATTACACCAGGAAGTGCCCGCTTTGAACAAGCGGGGTGTGGAAGTGCGCTATCTGGCGTATCCGCGCGCGGGCGTGGGTTCCGATGGCTTTAACAAGTTGGCCAGCGCCTGGTGTGCCGATAACCCCCAGGAAACCCTGACCAAGTTGAAGAGCAAGCAGCCGGCACCGGAAAAAGTGTGCGAGGACAACCCCATCGCGGAGCAATACAAGCTGGGTATGGAGTTGGGTGTGCGCGGTACGCCGGCCATTATTACCCAGGACGGCAAGATGATTCCCGGGTACCAGTCCGCGGATGACCTTATGGTTACGCTCGGCCTGAACTGATAATCCGGTCAATAATGCCCTTCAGCCCTTCACTGCGTTGACAGTGCGGGGTTGACTCAGTACTGTTTGCTCCCTTTTTTAAACGCGGCGCCGATAAAGGAGCCCCTAGCAGAGTCGGTATATCGTGGACGATCACTTTCGGCGCATAGAGCGCCTTCCGCCATACGTTTTTAATATTATTGGTGACCTCAAGCAGCAGGCCCGGGCGGCGGGAGAGGACATCATCGACTTCGGTATGGGCAATCCGGACCAGCCGACACCGGATCACATTGTCGAGAAACTGGTGGAAACTGCGCATCGCGGCGATACCCATCGTTACTCCCAGTCCAAGGGTATCCCACGTTTGCGCAAGGCAATCTGTGATTGGTACGAGCGCCGTTACAGTGTGTCGCTGGACCCACAGTCGGAGGCGATAGTTACCCTCGGCTCCAAGGAAGGCCTGGCGCATCTCGCACTGGCTACCACAGGCCCGGGAGATGCCATCCTGGTACCCAATCCCTCTTACCCGATTCACCCTTATGGCTTTGTCATTTCCGGGGCGGATATTCGCCACGTACCCATGGGTGAAAATGAGGATGACTTCTTCGCCGAATTGGAAAAGGCCATCCACAACAGTTGGCCGCGGCCCAAGATGCTGGTGCTGAACTTTCCCTCCAATCCTACGGCCCACTGTGTTGAGCTGGAGTTCTACGAGCGGGTGATCAAAATCGCGCGGGAGCACTCCATCTGGGTGGTGCAGGACCTGGCCTATGCCGACCTGTGCTACGACGGCTATGTCGCCCCTTCAATCTTGCAGGTGGAGGGTGCCAAGGATGTAGCGGTGGAATTCTTCAGCATGTCCAAGAGCTACAACATGCCCGGTTGGCGCGTGGGTTTTTGTTGCGGCAACAAGGTTCTGGTAGGTGCACTCGCGCGTATAAAGTCCTATCTCGATTACGGTATGTTTACACCTATCCAGGTGGCGGCGATAGCCGCGCTGGAGGGGGACCAAACCTGTGTGGCAGAGATCACCGCCATGTACCAGTCCCGCCGGGATGTGTTGTGCGAGGGGCTCAACGCTGCCGGGTGGCAGGTAACACCTCCCAAGGCCACCATGTTCGTATGGGCGAAAATACCGGAATTCTATCGGGAAATGGGCTCTCTGGAGTTCGGCAAGAAACTGCTGGCTGACGCCAAGGTGGCTGTTTCTCCCGGGGTAGGGTTCGGCGAGTACGGGGAAGACTATGTCCGTTTCGGCCTGATCGAGAATGAACATCGCACCCGCCAGGCAATCCGCAGTATCAAGCGGATGATCAAGACCGACGGCTTCGCCTGAAGTTACAGGCTGGCAATTTCCACTACAGAGAATGGCGGGAACGAGTTTGAAACCAGTAAAAATAGGCATTTGCGG
>CBDTVJ010000122.1:0-9623 GCA_965363655.1 uncultured Halieaceae bacterium
CTATATGTATTTAAACGATTTTGTGTGTCGACGGCACCTACCACTTTAGGGGTAATTTCAGGCTTGGCCTGGAAACGGTACTTGCAGCCCATTGACCCAGATCAACTCACTCTTGCTGATAAATACTAAGTTATGCGCCGGCAGATTGAAATTGATTATGATCAAAGCGAACCGACAACAGGCATTATCCCTTTCCTCCGGCACGGTGGCCTTCGCCGCGTGCTTTGCTGCGTGGACGCTGTTCTCCATTCTCGGGGTAGAGATCCGGGATAAACTGCAGCTCAATTACACGCAGTTTGCACTGCTGCTGGTTGCTCCCATCCTCACCGGCGCACTTTCCCGCTTGCCGGCGGGTATCTTTGCTGACATCTACGGTGGCCGCCGGGTAATGTTTTTACAGATGTTACTGGTCGGTGGCGCACTATTGACCTATCCGCTGGCTACTACTTATTCCGACTACCTTATCTACGGCATGGTGATTGGGCTGGCCGGTGGCACCTTTGCATCGGGTATAACCTTTGTGTCCGCATGGCACGACAAGAACCGGCAAGGCACTGCCATGGGTATCTTCGGCGCCGGTGATGCCGGCGCTGCCATTACCAACCTCGTTGCGCCCATGGCTGTGATCAGTTTTGGCAGTGACCGGGTGCCGTTGATCTACGGCGCTGTGATTCTGGTAATGGCAATCCTGTTCCTGCTGTTGAGCACAGATGACCCACAACACAGCAGGGGGCGCAAGATAGATCGCCCTCTGCAACAGGAGCTACAGCCGCTGGGCGAGTTGCGTGTGTGGCGCTTTGGCCTCTATTACTTCTTCGTCTTTGGCGGCTTTCTGGCATTGACCCTGTGGTTGCCCCAGTTCTATGTGTCCCAGTATGGCTTGACTCTCAAGATGGCGTCGTTTGCCACCTTGTTATTCACAGTGCCGGCGGCCCTGGTAAGGGCCCTGGGAGGATGGTTCGCTGATTACTTTGGTGCCCGGACCATAAACTGGATGGTCTTCTGGGTTTGCCTCGTCTGTTTGTTTTTTCTTTCCTATCCGCCTACCACCATGATCATCCACGGCATAGACCAGGATCTAACCGTGCGTATCTACACACCCATGTGGCTTTTTACCGCGCTCATTTTTGTGATGGGTGTCGCTATGGGCTTCGGTAAAGCCAGTGTCTATCGCCTGATCTACGACTACTACCCCGGGCACATCGGGGCGGTCGGTGGCGCGGTAGGTTTGATCGGCGCCCTGGGAGGCTTCTCCCTGTTACTGCTGTTCGGGTTGGCCAATGACCTGACCAGGATAAGCACTTCCTGTTTCATGCTGCTGTACGGCGTGTTGGCCGGTTGCATGATCCTGATGCACTACGCAATAAAGCGCGACCAGTTCCGCCTGCGCCTCGCCCAGGCGGAAGCTGATGAATTTTTGTCCCTTTGAAGTCTAAAAGGAAAAAGAGGAAAGACCATGTCAGATATTAGAGAGTGGAATGTCGAGGACGACCAATTCTGGGAGTCAACCGGCAAGAAAATAGCCAATCGCAACCTGTGGATTTCAATCCCCAGCCTGTTGTGTGGCTTTGCAGTGTGGTTGTACTGGGGGGTTATCACCGTCCAGATGCTGAACCTCGGGTTTCCGTTTGCAAAATCAGAGTTGTTTACCCTGATGGCGATTGCCGGACTCACCGGAGCCACGCTGCGTATCCCCAGCAGCTTCTTCATTCGTCTCTGCGGGGGACGCAACACCCTGTTCTTTACCACTGCGCTGTTGATGATACCGGCAGTGGGAGCGGGTATCGCGTTGAGTGACCAGAATACGCCGTTGTGGGTCTTCCAGGCGCTGGCGTTGCTGAGTGGCTTTGGAGGCGGTAACTTTGCCTCTTCCATGTCCAATATCAACTTTTTCTTTCCCAAGCGTATGCAGGGCCTGGCACTGGGATTAAATGCCGGGCTGGGAAATTTTGGTGTCACCACCATGCAGATCCTGGTGCCGCTGGCCATGACTTTTGGCCTGTTTGGTGCATTGGGCGGTGACTCCATGGTGCTGCAGAACACATCGGGTACCCTGATTGGCAAGATTCCCGCCGGCAGTGATACCTGGATACAGAACGCCGGCTTCATCTGGTTGTTTTTCCTGGTGCCATTGGCATTCGCCGGTTGGTTGGGCTTGAACAATATCCGCACACCGGATGTGTCACCTGATATTCCCAACCCAATCGCCAGTTTTGGCATTATGTCTGGCATGTTGCTGATCGGTTTGATTACCGCATCGGTAGGTCTGTGGTTACTGTTGCCCGAAAGCGCCAATGGTTCCGGGTGGAACATTTCCAAGGAAATTGTGATGGTGCTGGTTATCGGCTCCACGGTTTTCTGGTTGAAAATGTTGCCAGGCTCCATCGGCACCAGCCTGACTCGACAGTACAAGATATTCAATAATCACCACACCTGGGTGATGAGCGTCATCTACACCATGACCTTCGGCTCATTTATCGGCTTTTCAGCTGCGTTTCCCCTGTCTATCAAAGTGATCTTTGGCTACCAGCACCTGATGGTCGATGGTGCCATGACACACGAGATCGTCAACGCCAATGGACCCAGCGCGCTGATGTTTGCCTGGATGGGCCCGTTTATTGGCGCACTCATTCGCCCGGTAGGTGGGTGGATTGCTGACAAGATCGGTGGGGCTCTGGTAACACAGGTCTGTTCTGTCGTGATGACCCTCAGTGCAGTTGGCGTTGCTTATTACATGAAAGCCGCTTATCAGTCTGCGACCCCTGAAGAATATTTTGTGCAGTTCTTCCTGTTGTTCCTGTTGCTGTTTGCAGCCACCGGCATTGGCAATGGATCTACCTTCCGTAGTATTTCGGTTATTTTCAACAAGGAGCAGGCCGGCCCGGTTCTTGGATGGACTTCTGCAGTAGCAGCCTACGGCGCGTTCTATATACCCAAGGTGATCGGTGAGCAAATCAAGGCAACCACTCCCGAAGTGGCACTGTACGGCTTTGCGGCGTTCTACGCGGTCTGCATCGGCATTAACTGGTGGTTTTACCTGCGTAAGGGCAAGGCAACTGAAGTCGAGTGCCCGAAATGTGGTGAGGAATTCGCACTGGAAGATGAGAAGCATTTCTACAATCCATAGTGCGTAGTTTCAAGAAAAGTTGAACTAAATAATCTGGCCGGGTGACAGCCCGGCCAGAGCATCCAGAGAGAGAGAACCATGAGCCATTTACTAGATCGTCTACAGTTCTTCAAAAAGAGCAAGACCGGCGAGTTTTCCGACGGGCACGGTGAAGTGCGCAGCGAAAACCGTGAATGGGAGGACGGCTACCGGCAGCGTTGGCAGCATGACAAGGTTGTTCGCTCCACCCACGGGGTTAACTGCACTGGGTCCTGTAGCTGGAAGATCTATGTGAAAAACGGACTGATCACCTGGGAGACCCAGCAGACAGACTATCCTCGTACCAGACCGGACCTGCCCAACCATGAACCCCGTGGTTGTCCGCGCGGCGCCAGCTACTCCTGGTATATCTACAGCGCCAACCGGGTGAAATATCCCAAGGTGCGTAAACCCCTGTTGAAACTCTGGCGCGAGGCGCGTAAGCAGTACAACAACCCGGTAGAGGCCTGGGCGTCCATTGTGGAGGATCCGGTAAAGGCCAAGTCGTATAAGAGTGTGCGCGGCCTGGGTGGCTTTGTGCGTTCTTCCTGGGATGAGGTGAATGAGATCATTGCCTCGGCGAATGTCTACACCACCAAGGAATATGGTCCTGATCGCGTTGTCGGCTTCTCGCCCATTCCCGCGATGTCCATGGTTTCCTACGCTGCCGGCTCGCGTTACCTGTCCTTGATGGGTGGCGTGTGCCTGAGTTTCTATGACTGGTACTGCGATTTGCCGCCGGCCTCTCCCATGACCTGGGGTGAGCAGACCGATGTGCCCGAATCGGCTGACTGGTATAACTCCAATTACATTATTGCCTGGGGCTCCAACGTACCGCAGACGCGCACCCCGGATGCGCATTTCATGACGGAAGTGCGCTACAAGGGCGCCAAGACAATCGCTATTACGCCTGATTATTCTGAAGTCGCCAAGCTGACGGATATGTGGCTGAACCCGAAGCAGGGTACTGATGCCGCACTGGGCATGGCGTTCGGTCACGTTATTCTCAGGGAGTTCCACCTGGATAAGCCCAGTGAATACTTTGTCGATTATGTGCGTCGCTATACCGACATGCCAATGCTGGTGATGTTGGAACAGCATGGTGATGGTTACAAGCCTACACGATTCCTGCGGGCCTCTGATCTCAGCGACAATCTTGGGGAAGAAAATAATCCCGATTGGAAAACGATTGCCCGTGATGAGATCAGTGGCGAGCTGGTTTCTCCCAATGGTGCCATCGGCTATCGCTGGGGACAGCAGGGCAAATGGAATATTGAACAGAAAAGCGGTGGCTCCGGTGCCGATATCAGCTTGCAGTTGTCGCAGATAGACAAGGGTGATGGAACTGCCTCGGTAGCTTTTCCTCACTTTGCCGCAGATAAATCCAATGAGTTCTGGACTCACTGCGATCACGACGAAGTGCTGTTCCGCAATGTCCCGGCCCGGGAAATCGCCACTGCCGACGGCAGCAGCGTCAAAGTGGCCACTGTCTATGACCTGATGATGGCCAACTATGGCCTCGATCGGGGCCTGGGTGGCGGCAATGTGGCCAGCGACTATGACCAGGACATTCCTTGCACCCCCGCCTGGCAGGAGAAAATCACCGGGGTTAGTCGCGAGAAGGTGATCCAGGTAGCACGCGAGTTTGCCGATAACGCGAATCGTACCAAGGGGCGTTCCATGATCATCGTCGGTGCCGCCATGAATCACTGGTACCACATGGACATGAACTATCGTGGCTTGATCAACATGTTGATGATGTGCGGCTGCGTCGGGCAGTCCGGTGGTGGCTGGGCACACTACGTAGGACAGGAAAAGCTGCGGCCGCAGACCGGCTGGTTGCCCCTGGCGTTTGGTCTCGACTGGAATCGCCCACCGCGCCATATGAATTCAACCTCGTTCTTCTACAATCATTCTTCCCAATGGCGTCATGAGAAAGTCAGCATCCACGATGTGCTGTCGCCCTTGGCCAATAAGGCAGAGATGCCGGAGCACATGCTGGATTACAACATTCGCTCCGAGCGCATGGGTTGGCTGCCCAGTGCGCCGCAGCTGAATAAGAACCCCCTGCAGGTGGTCAAGGATGCAGAGGCGGCGGGTATGGACCCCAAGGATTACCTGGTAGAGCAGTGGAAAACAGGTGGTATTCGTTTTGCTGCGGAGGAACCGGATAATCCGGTCAACTTTCCCCGCAATATGTTCATCTGGAGATCTAACCTGCTGGGTTCCTCGGGCAAGGGTCACGAGTACATGCTTAAGTACTTGTTGGGTACCAAGAACGGGGTGATGAACGAAGACAATGCCGTCACTGGCGGCCTCATTCCCGAGGAAATAGATTTTGAGCAGCAGGGCGCGGAGGGCAAGGTGGATCTTGTCGTCACGCTGGACTTCCGTATGTCGTCCACCTGTGTCTACTCGGATATCGTGTTGCCCACAGCAACCTGGTATGAGAAAGACGACCTCAATACCTCAGACATGCACCCCTTCATCCATCCCTTGTCAAAGGCTACCGATCCGGCATGGGAAGCGCGCTCCGACTGGGATATCTACAAGGGGCTGGCCAAGAAGTTTTCCGAAATATGCGCCATAGAGGGCAACCTGGGTGTTGAAAAGGATATTGTCACCGTGCCGATGCTGCACGACACACCCGGAGAGCTTGCCCAGCCCTTTGATGTGAAGGACTGGAAGAAAGGTGAATGTGAGCTGGAGCCGGGCAAAACGGCCCCCAATATCATGGTGGTCGAAAGAGACTATCCAAACCTGTACAAGAAGTTCACCTCAGTGGGTCCCTTGTTGGAGAAGATGGGTAACGGTGGCAAAGGCATCAGCTGGAACACTGATGAGGAAGTCGAGCTACTCAGGCAACTCAATCATCCCGTTGAGGAGGAGGGCGTCAGTAAGGGTCAGCCCAGCATCGAATCCGCTATTGATGCCGCCGAAGTGGTGCTCACTCTGGCACCTGAAACCAACGGTAACGTGGCGGTAAAAGCCTGGGATGCACTGGGTAAGATGACAGGTCGTGACCACAAACACCTGGCCGAGCCCAAGCATGATGAAAAGATTCGCTTCAGGGATATCCAGGTACAGCCCCGCAAAATTATTTCATCGCCAACCTGGTCGGGGTTGGAAGACGAGCATGTGAGCTACACCGCGGGCTATACCAATGTGCATGAATTCATACCCTGGCGAACGATTACCGGCCGCCAGCAGTTCTATCAGGACCATAAGTGGATGCAGGCCTTTGGCGAGCAGTTTGTATCCTACCGCCCTCCCATCTGTACCAATACGATTGACGCGGTGAAAGGGAAGAAGGAAAACGGTAACAAGGAGATCGTGCTGAACTGGATTACCCCGCACCAGAAGTGGGGTATTCACAGTACCTACTCGGACAACCTGTTAATGCTGACCCTGTCCCGGGGTGGTCCCATCATCTGGCTCAGCGAGCCCGATGCCAAGGATGCAGACATCGAGGACAACGATTGGGTTGAAGTGTTCAACGTCAATGGCGCGATTACCTGTAGAGCGGTGGTCAGCCAACGGGTGAAGCAGGGCATGGTGATGATGTATCACGCGCAGGAACGTACTGTGAATGTGCCCGGCTCGCAAACCACCGGCACCCGCGGCGGACATCATAACTCTGTGACCCGTACGGTGATGAAGCCCACTCACATGATCGGGGGCTATGCCCAGCAGAGCTATGGCTTTAACTACTACGGCACGGTCGGCTGTAATCGCGACGAATTTGTAGTGGTGCGCAAGATGAGCAAGATCGATTGGCTGGACGGCCCCGACGGGGACGGCCTGCCTCAACCATTACCTGAAGAAGTTTAAGGAGTGCCGCAATGAAAATTCGTTCACAAGTCGGCATGGTGTTAAACCTCGACAAATGTATTGGCTGTCATACCTGCTCTATCACCTGTAAAAACGTGTGGACCTCCCGCGAAGGGATGGAGTACGCCTGGTTCAACAATGTCGAAACCAAGCCCGGTATCGGCTTTCCCAATGAATGGGAAAACCAGGACAAATGGAAAGGTGGCTGGAAGCGCAAGGCCAATGGCAAGATCGAACCGCGTATTGGCGGCAAGATGAAAGTGCTGGCCAAAATGTTCAACAATCCGGACATGCCGCAAATCGAGGACTACTACGAGCCCTTCGATTTCGACTATCAGCACCTGCATACAGCACCTATCAGCAAGCACCAGCCCACGGCGCGGCCGCGCTCACTGATCAGTGGTGAGCGTATGGAGAAAATTGAGAGTGGACCCAATTGGGAAGACATCCTGGGTTCGGAGTTTGAGAAGCGCTCACGCGATAAGAACTTTGACCAGATCCAGAAGGACATCTATGGACAGTACGAAAATAGCTTCATGATGTACCTTCCACGCCTCTGTGAACATTGCCTGAACCCCACCTGCGCGGCAGCGTGTCCCTCCGGTGCAATCTACAAGCGCGAAGAAGATGGCATTGTGTTGATCGACCAGGACAAATGTCGGGGCTGGCGCATGTGCGTTTCGGGCTGTCCCTACAAGAAAATCTATTTTAATCACAAGTCCGGAAAATCCGAAAAGTGTATTTTCTGTTATCCACGTATTGAATCAGGCGAACCTACCGTCTGTTCCGAGACCTGTGTGGGACGGATCCGCTATCTGGGCGTGTTGCTCTATGACGCGGATAAAATTGAGGAAGTCGCCTCGACCGAGTCCGATCAGGACTTGTACCAGAAGCAGTTGGAGATATTCCTCGATCCTAACGATCCTGAGGTTATTGCCCAGGCCAGAAAGGACGGTATTGCCGATTCGGTCATCACCGCCGCCCAGCAGTCTCCGGTGTATAAGCTGGCAGTTGACTGGCAACTGGCGCTGCCATTGCACCCGGAGTATCGCACCCTGCCCATGGTCTGGTACGTGCCCTCCCTGTCACCCATTCAGCAGGCTGCAGACGCTGGCCATATTGGCTTGGATGGGGTTATTCCCGATGTCGATAGCCTGCGCATCCCATTGAAGTACCTTGCCAACCTGTTTACAGCGGGGGATGAGGCGCCGGTCAAGTTGGCTCTCAAGCGGCTGTTGGCAATGCGCGCGTACAAGCGCGCTGAAACAGTCGATGGCAAGAGCGACTTGCAGGTGCTTGAAGATGTGGGCCTGAGCGAGGCGCAGGCCAAGGAAATGTATCGCTACCTGGCCATCGCCAATTATGAGGATCGCTATGTGATCCCTGCTGCGCACCGCGAGGACGCTATGAGCGATGCCTTCGCTGAGCGCGGTGGCTGTGGTTTCACCTTTGGCAATGGCAGCTCCGACGGCAACAACAAGGTCAATATGTTTGGCGCCAAGCGAACCAATAGGCGCGACATTATCCAGACGGTACAGGTGGGGGAGTGGAAGCCATGATTGAGCTTAAAGTTATCTCCAGGCTGCTGGATTATCCCACCAAAGAGGTGATTGATCACGCCCTGGAGCTGAAGCAATTACTGCTGGATTGCCCGTTATTGAGTTTCAAGCTGAAAGCCCGCTTCGATACCTGGTTGACGGAGTTTGCAGCGACAGACCTGATGGATTTACAGGAGACCTATGGCGGACTGTTCGACCGGGGGCGCGCCACGTCATTACTGTTGTTTGAACATGTCCATGGAGAATCCCGGGATCGGGGCCAGGCCATGGTGGACCTGATGGGGCTCTACAAAAGTCATGGTTTTGAACTGAATGCCCGTGAACTCCCCGATTATATTCCCATGTACCTGGAATACCTGTCTCATCGCCCGCAGGAAGAAGCAGAGAACGGCCTGCTGGACGTGGCCCACATTCTGGCCATGGTCGGCGCACGTCTGGAAGAGCGCGGCAGTGAATACGGTTTGCTGTTCCGTGCCATGCTGGATCTATGCCAGGCAGATATCACGGTTGATGAATTTATGAAACAGGCATCCAGGGAGGAGCGTGACGACAGCCTGGAGGCGCTGGATAAAATATGGGAAGAGGAGGCGGTCACTTTCGGCATGGACGATGACTCCGCCGCATGTCCTTCGGCGTCTCCCGTGGCGCCAGGCAGCGCCAATCAACAGACTACGCCAGTGCATTTTGTTAACGCTGCTACTCCCCTAACTGGAACTAACCCTTGAGGACTCGGCCATGAATACAATTAACTTTATACTCTTCGGCGCCTATCCTTATATCGCCGCAACCATACTCATTGTGGGCTGCTGGGCGCGCTACGACAGGGAGCAGTACACCTGGAAGGCGGGTTCCACACAAATGCTCAACAATAAAGGCATGCGTGTTGCCAGTAACCTGTTTCATATTGGCGTGCTGTTTATCATCGTTGGCCACTTGGTGGGTCTGCTGACCCCGGCATCGCTATACCATCACGTGATATCGACGCCGGACAAACAGGTACTGGCGATGGCCTCGGGCGGGTTCTTTGGTATATTCGCCTTCGTCGGCCTGACCATGCTGATAAAGCGGCGCTTTACCGACCCGAGGTT
>CBDTVJ010000123.1:0-9542 GCA_965363655.1 uncultured Halieaceae bacterium
GAATAATTGCGTGGCCCAGGTCGGGTCGGTTGGTGGAGAAGTTTGATGAAAAACCTGCAGGGCAAGGCCATTCTGGTCTGTGGTGGGGCCACCGGTATTGGGGCTGCTACCGCGCGTCGCCTGTGCGAGGAGGGCGCCCGTGTCGGCATCGGCGACTACAACATTGAGACAGCTGAGTTACTGGTCGAGAAATTGAATGCCGGGGGTGCAGAGGCCGTCGCCTGGCACTATGACCAGGCAGATGAGGCCACTATCAACGCACTCGTCGCGACCGCAGTAAATCATTTTGGTGCGCTTGATGGTTTGTTTGCCAACGTGGCCGACGTGAAGTCGGTGTTGGTGGACGGGGATATCCTGAGCAATGACAGTGCCCTGTGGGCGCGAACGCTGCAGATCAATGTCACCGGTACTGCCTTGTTACTCAAGGCGGCACTGCCGCATATGTTGGAGCAGGGCAGTGGTGCGCTGGTTTTAACATCCTCCGACGCCGCTGTGGTTGGTGAGGCGGAACGTCCCGCCTATGCCGCTTCCAAGGCGGGCGTGAATTCCCTGTGCCGTCATGTAGCGACCAAGTGGGGTCGCAAGGGGATTCGTTGCAATGCGGTGTCGCCTGGTTTCGTGCTCACCGAACAACTGGATGCGAATATGCCCCAGGAGATGAAAGACTGGATGCTTAAAGGGGCGCGCAGCACCCGGCACGGGCAGTCGGAAGATATAGCCGGCGCTGTGGCCTTTCTCATGTCGGACGACAGCGAATGGGTCAATGGTCAGACCTGGCGGGTTAACGGTGGCGTCAGTTACGCCAACTAGCCTGGCAGGGTGAATTCGCTACAACAGATGAGTTTCAGTTTTGAAGGGCAATAGAAATGATCAGTGAAAATAGTGTTTCTTCCGAAGAGCTTGTTATTAACGCCCCGGCAGAGTTAGTGTGGGAAATTATTATCGATTTTGACAACTACCACCATTGGAACGCCTTTTGCCCTGAAATAAAAGGCAAACCGGAGCTGGGTGAGGCGCTACAAATGCAGGTGGATCTTGGTAGCGGTCTGCAAACTCAGGTGGAGTACGTTACCAAACTGGAGCCCTGTCACACCATTGTATGGTCAATGGAAAATAACCCGAGTGACCCAATTCACGCGGATAGAATCCAGCGTATTACTGTTATCGATGACGACAGCTGTCGTTACTCGAGCATTGATGAATTTAGTGGTGAGGCAGTAGCTCCAGTGATGGAGCTACTGGGGGCTCAAGTGGAGGCCGGTTTCAATCTCTGCGCCCAGGGGCTGAAAGCGAGAGCGGAGTCACTTTATCAAAAACGCTGAGGCAATCCGGATTGGTAAGCTGTGCCAGATCAGCTTGAGCTGCGCCCGGCATGCAACTTACCTGCTGTCAGGCTCGACCGAGTAAGTCCCTGGCGATAGCCACAATCTGCATTTCATCGGTGCCGGCGTAGATCTGTAGTATTTTGGCGTCGCGCATCAGTTGTTCTACCCGCGTCTCACGCATATAGCCAGCGCCGCCGAAGATTTGTACCGCTTCGGTAGTCACTTCCATTGCCGCTTGCGCAGCGTACAGTTTCATGGCCGAGGCCTCGGCCAGTGTCAGGTCCTTCCCTGCGGCCCGGGTTTCAATATAGCGAAACACCAGGTTTTCCAGGTTCAGGCGCGCCACCTCCATCTTCGCCAGTTTCAGCTGGATGAGCTGGTAGTTGCCAATGGGTTGGTCGAACTGCACGCGGGTCTTGGCGTAGGCCAGTGATAATTCAAGCGCGCGCTCCACCAGGCCCAGTGACATGGCGGCGACGCCCGAGCGCTCCAGGCTGAAAGTGGACTTGGCTCCTGAGCGGCCATAGCCATCCTCCGATTCTCCCATCAGGCGTTCAGGCCCTGCTGCCACGTCGGACAGAAAGAGTTCCCCGGTGGGAGAGGAGCCGATGCCCATTTTTTTGAAGGCGGCGCTCTGCTCCAGGCCAGGCATGCCCGAATCGAGAATAAAGGAGACAATTTTTCTGTCCCTGGCCTCCACGCCGTCCTCCTCCAGCCGACAGATAAACACGATGGTGTCCGCATAGGGGCCGTTGGTGATAAAGGTCTTGTTGCCGTTGAGGATGTAGCCGCCTTTGCCATCCCTGCGGGCGGTGGATTTCATGCCGCCGAAGGCATCGGAGCCCGAGTTGGGCTCGGTGATCGCCCAGGCGCCTACCTTTTCCAGCGTCAGCAGCTCCCGGGCATATTTCTTTTTCTGCGCCAGGGAGCCCTTGGACATGATGGCGCCGCCGGTGAGCCCGGCCGATACACCCATTGCGGTGATGAGCCCCTGGCAGTGACGGCTGATTTCAATGATGGGTAGTATGCCCATGGCCGCGGCATCCAGCGCTTCTTCCGTGACTTCCCCGGAGGGCTCTTTCTTTGCTGGCTCTTCCACAGTCTCGCCCCTGGCAATAGCTTCTTCCCGGACGATTTGCTGGTCAAAGTTTGCGCCGGACATCTCATCCATGCCGAAGGTCTTGAACAGCTTGCGCAGGATGTCGTAGGGCGGCAGGCCGTTGTATTCCAGGTCATCGATGTGGGGCACGATTTCTTTTTCCACGAAATCGCGAATCATTCCTTTGATCATTTGCTGCTGTTCTGTCCAGCCGATCATAGTTTGTCTCCAGTTCAAAAATTGGGGTTATAAGTGGTGAGTCCCGAATGGCGCGTGCTTAAAGTTAGATGTCTGCCTGCTGTGACGTATGTGTGGTATCCCGCCAGCCTCGGTAGTGTAAAGCCACATGCGGTTCGAACCGCAAGTGGACCTTCCATACCAGACAGCGGGCCCAGCGCACCATAGCCTTAAATAAGCGTCATTCGTTTGAGCCCCCATTTTTATGCAGGTACTAGAATAGAGGAAGTTGGCCTCCTGATAAAATAAGATGTCAGCTATCTGGGGTCCTAGGGATTTTCCCTCGAAATAGGACACACTTGGCTGTAGCCCTTGCCAGCCATGGCTTTCCAGAGGGGGTTACTTTGCCGAACAGGCTTCTACCCCTCAATATGGCGCATCATTTGCTCTAAATCGGGCACTTTTCCGGTCGATTTTAAACGATACGTGCCTTTTAGGTTGATGTTGTACCAGGCCACTGGGGACGCTTGCTTCACGATTGCCAGTTTCTGTTCATCCTTTTGGTATTCAAAACTCTTGAGTAAGTAGCTGAGAACGCTGGAATTAAAATAGATAATAGCGTTTGTCACGAGCCGCGCGCATTCGTTCCTCAGCTGTATCTCTTCGTCAGAGTTGCCCCTGAACCGATCACCATTCACGTCGCTGATGGCACGCCGCAACTGATGGTAGGCTTCGCCTCGATTGAGGGCTCGCTGGACATGGTTGCGCAGGTCAGCGTCGTCAATATAGTTCAGCAGATAGCCGGCCTTTGCGAGGCGATTGTACTCCGTCAGTGCCTCTAGCAAGGGGTGATTTTTCTTATAGCCCGAGAGTTTTCGGACCAGAAGTGCCTGTGTTGTTTTTCGCTCTTTGAGCGAAACAACAATGCGCTGAATCGTGTCCCAGTGCCGCGCAATACATTTCGTGTTGATGGGGGTTCTTAGTGACAGGTTTACTTTCCCAGCGTCATTCTCTGCCACAGTGAACATTTCGTTAATCACTCGCCCCACTTGGGCATAGCGTGGCGCGAAGCTGTAGCCAAATAAATCCAGTAAAGCAAAATTCACGTGATTTACGCCGTGTGTGTCGGTGGACAGCACCGCAGGTTTAATCTCTGATGCGTTGTTGTACAGCAGATCAAAAATATAATGTGATTCGTGTTCATTGGCGCCAATAATATTTGCGTTAATGGCCGCATGGTTTGCGATCAAGCTCATGGCAGACACACTCTTCTGGGTGCCAAAGTATTTTGACGAAAAGCGTGTTTTGAACGTGTCACGCTTAGCCTCGAGCTTTTGTCCATCCGCGCTCGCGTGAACAACATCCTCTTGGATATTGTAGTGTCTAAATATCGGCAATCTGGCCGTCGCATTATTGATACAGTCGTTTGCAGCCTCGATCGTTTCTAGCCGCAGGTAGTTCGCTTGAATGGTGCTGAGCTGCTCGTAGGATCGATCCGATATCTGTGAGATCACATACGTGCCCTGGTTGGTCGCGTTGCCCACCAATATCGCGAGTAAGTCTTGTTCATATATGCGGTTCTTTGATTGCGCACCGAGGACATGCCTGAAGCTCTCGATGAAGCCAGTGTCGCGATCTACCATACGCAGCACATCGGCAACCGCTGTCGTGGGTAACTGCGCGAAGAATAGATTGTTGACCATGGCCGACTTACTGCCAGTGGGCAATCGCCACGACCGTTTGCCTTTTGGGTTTCTCAAGACAACATTTCGGTTGTCCGCTTTTTCGAGATAATCGCTCACGGCGCGCAGACGTGAATCCAATGCCTGCTCCATGTCTCGGATAAGCAGTCCTGGGTCGATCGCCAACTTGGGGAGTAGAGTCTGCGCGATTAGCAGCTCTTTATCGTCTTTCCACCGCTCAATACTCACGAGATCTGCCTCTAAAGCCTGGTATTTAGCAACACCGGGCAAGGTGAGCTTGCCATTGAGGCGGCTGGGAATTTGCAAATACAGGTACCATTCGTACCGCTTCAGTTTAAGGTTTCCCTCTTTGTCTTGAAGGAACGGGCGCTGTTTGTGTGGCAAGTGGCGTTTGTAATATTCGGACTGTGAGAGTTCACTGTGCTCGGTCAGCTCAACTTGCGCCTGGCTTAGCGTTTGCGCCAACCGCCCACTGCCTTCACTCGCTTCGAGCCGTAGACACAAGAATAACTATCGGATTAGACCAACCCGTAAACTATCCCTTTGCTCATAGTATTGCCATGTGGCTTCGTCAAGGGATCGCCGCTGGTCGTTGAGAAACAGGCACACGGATTCCAGGTCTGATTGACTGATTATGTCGAATGCACTTTTCCGCACAGCGGCAAACGGCTGCTGCTCATCTACCTGGTCATCGATAAATAGGCGGAGAACCTCCGCCGCCTTACTGACATTTTTCTCAGCTTTTCGCCAATCTCTATAAACAGATTCTTGCGCATATTGCCGACCTTTTCCCTTAGCCTGCCTCAGGTGATGTACAAGGCCATCAGCGATGCGTTCCTGGGCTTTTTGCCAACGTTGCTGCAGGTAGCACAACAAATATAAGCGCTGATAACCAATCGACTGGCGCTTTAGTTTGGCGCCGTAGTAGTCCACTCTTTCAGCAAAGTCTTTTTGGTTTCTCTGAGATAGCGCCAACTTTGCTAACACAGCATTTACCTGAGGCATCCACTGCTGGATGTGCCTATGAACGACCAGCTCCTTGTTCAGTTCTGCAGCGGTAAAATTGCGGGCAGATTGGCGCAGTTCTCGGATACTGAAAGATCCCTCTCCGTCGACCAGTTCAGATATCATCTCTGCAAAATCCTTCGATACCAGATGTTGTACTCGGTCAGAAAGTTCCCCTTGGACTGACTGATAAACCTCACTTATCAGATCTTGTAACGTCGTATATCCTGGTATTGCAATACGATTCGCCGAAAGAAATTCAATGGCGCCGTCAAAGAGAGACCGGGGTTGAACCCAATGTCGACTTATTGTCTTCAGCTCGAGTAAAAGTAGTGGCGCATGACGAGATTCTTGCCAACGCTCATAGCCAACAAACCGGAAAATCCTTTGGTAAAGTCGGGCGCGCGAACGCGGGTTGAGAGAAAAGGGGCCAAATCCTGGGCCGGGAAAAACGTTCCCCGAAACGTATTTCAAGTCGTGATTAAACTGATAGTACCCAGGGCTCAGTACAACGGGCTTGACCTTAAAGTAGCCAAGTAGCACAACGAATATGCATCGAAGCTTACGGTCTCTGATCTTTTTGGCTTCCTTTAATTCGGCATCGTTCAGCGTAAATAAGAAGCGTCGATCATTGGTATCGAGAATCGGTGGAGCAAACAAGTCGGTGATTTCAGCGTCTGTGAGGATCTTAATGCGTTTTTCTGTAGCCATTATCAGTACCCAAAGGTTCAGATAATATCCAAATGAGGCCAAAATGGCATAGGATCAGAAAGCACCTACTACTGGGAGGCCACGGCTGGCAAGGGCTACAGCCAAGTGTGTCCTATTTCGAGGGAAAAACCCTGGGACCCCAAATAGAGAAAGCAGCATATAACCCGACGCACTCGACGAACCCGTCGCCAAGCCATCAACGCCAAGCCTTCGTGGAGTAACGTCGGCGTCGGGTTATATGGTGCTTCCTGGTGTCGATAGGGGATAAGGATTCGGCCATCCATCACCGTGGCACGAGGCCGCTTCACCGACGACCGGAGCATAGATACCTGTTGCCTGAGCGTCAGGTTCTCGAGGGTCAGTTGACGCTGAGATTTGAATAATGCGCCGAGAAATGTGACTACGAGGTGAAGAATGGACCTGGCGGGCATCCTTCATGGATTGCGTAAAACAGTCAACAAAATCAACGCGATTTTTCAGTAGGGACAACGGTATCGTATCGTCCTCAAAGTCTAGACAGCATGCACACCCAGGAATTATTGTCTTGGTTGCTGGATTTACAATTCGTACCCCACAGGCGTTACAGCGAGATCTCCAGGGCGGCGTAGTTCTTATTCAAAATGGGGACTGCATAAGACTGATACCCAGGCAGCATGACGTTCAGGAAATAATCAAGCGTCTTGAGTTTATTCTCGTAAAATTGAGCTCTGGAATTTTCCTTTAGAAATTCGTCCAGACCTTCTTCGTTCACACCACTGTCCTTTTTGAGCTCCTCAAGTTTGTCGTAAGCTACCAAGCCCTGCTGGAGCAAGAAATATCCGGCAGTCACGGTTGCCATCAGGAACATGAACGGCGTGGCATACAGAACGGCCCCCGACAGGCCCTTGTCCTTCATCATCTCTGGAAAAGTCATGCTACAGACTGTCATCTTGTCGTAGGCCTCTTTCCAGACATCAAAATTCTGACCCAGCCGGGTGTGATTCTTGTTGGTCTCGTAGAGTTGAACGAATTTGCCTAACAGCGCCATGTAGAGCCTGCCCTTGCTCTGGGTCATTTTTCGCCCCACCAGGTCCAGGGCCTGTATACCGGTTGTGCCTTCATAAATCGCGGAAATTCTGAGATCACGGTAATACTGCTCCATGGGAAAATCCTTGGTGAAACCCACGCCGCCGAGAATCTGCATTCCGGTTCGGGTGACGTCCAATCCCGTCTCACAGGCCCAGCCTTTGCACATTGGCGTCATGATCTGAAACAAATCCTCCAACTCCTGCTTCTCGTCGCTATCTTCCGTGATGTGTAATTTGTCCTCAATGAAACAGGCGCCGTACAGCAGGGCCCTGATCGCCTCCACACGAGCTTTCATTCCGGTCAGTGAATAACGGACATCGGGATGCTGGATAATAGGGACGCTTGGCGCGTCCGGACCCTGGTCGTGGCTGTCGATGTGGGCGCCCTGGATTCTCTCTCTGGCGTAAGCGAGGGCGTTTTGATAGGCGGCGCTGGCGACGCCAAGTCCCATGCCAGCCACCATAATGCGCTCGGTGTTCATCATCTGAAACATCATCCGCATGCCGGCTCCCCGCTCACCGAGCAGCCGGCCGTAACAGTTGTCCTGGTCGCCAAAGCTGAGCACGGCGGTGGCGCTGGCCTTGATGCCCATTTTGTGCTCGATCGATACCAGGGTCACATCGTTGGCCGCGCCCAGGCTGCCATCTTCATTCACGGTGATCTTCGGAACAACGAACAGGCTCAATCCTTTGGTCCCCGCCGGATCGCCCTGTACCCGCGCCAGCACCAGGTGAATCACATTTGAGCCCAGGTCATTATCACCGGAGGATATCCAGCATTTGCTCCCCTTGATCTTGAATGTCTCTCTCTCTACCATTTCGGCGGAGGTCTTTGCCGCCCCCACATCAGAGCCCGCCTGGGGTTCACTTAAGCACATCGTTCCCGTGTACTCCCCCTTGATCATTTTTGCGCAATAGGTATTCTTCAGGTCCTCGGCGCCGAAGGATTCGATCAACTCCATGGCGCCCTGGGTCAGGCCGAAATACATGCCCAGCGCGAGGTTACCCCCCAGAACTCCTTCTGAAAGGGCAAGGCCGATCGCTTCAGGTGCGCCCTGGCCGCCAAACTCCTGGCTCGCCGTTATCGAAGCCCAGCCAAGCTCGTAGGCCTGTTTGAACGGGTCGTGCAGACATTGAGGGACAGTAGCGTTGCCGTCCACCACCGTGCAGCCCTCGCGATCAGCTTCCATATTGGTTGGGGAGATCACTTCCTTTGCAAACTTCAGGCCTTCTGTTACCAGAAGACTGAGGGTTTCAGCGTCATAATCTGCATATTTCGGGTATTGTTGCAATTGATCGACTTGCAGCCATTCAAACAGGCAAAATTCGATGTCCTGGGTATCGACAACCAACTCAGTGGTGCTCATATGACTCTCCTTCGAAACCAGCGATCCGTTATTCGGAGCAGTTTCTGCTGAAAGCACTGTTCCTCTACGTAGCTTAGCTGGAATTCGTTATCGCGCAATTAACAGGGCGCTGATCAATGGAAAAAGTATCGCCTTGGCCTCGCTCAGCCAGCAGGTATTCGATTGACGACAGCGCCTGGCGACTATACTTTCAAGATCAGGCAGAAAGCAGCGAGTTGATCAACCTTGAAGACCTGGCCTCTGCGGCGCGAATGACATTGCTGCAAGGGATAAAACACCCGTTCCTGTTCACACCACTGAGCTCACAGCAGTACTTGATCTCAAGCCCATACTAAAGGAGATAACGGATATGGCAGAAACAGCACGCAAGACGAAAACCAAGCAACCAGCGAAAAGCACCAGAGCCAACGTCAAAGCCGGCACCCGCAAAAAGACTGTCGGTGTCAGCAAGCCGAGCACCGTTAAAAAAGTCAGCAAAGTCAAAGTCGACTTGCCCCGCGAGGGCCTGAACGGGCCAGATCCTGCATTGATGAAAAAGCAGGGCGGACTGTGGGACACGCTGATGGATCGTTACTTCCGCCTGGAGATAGACGGTTTCGAGCGCCTACCCAAAGAGCCCTGTCTGCTGATCGGTGTTCACTCCGGTGGTCCGCTGACTATGGATGCCTGGACCGTGATCATGGCCTGGTGGCGCCAGTTCGGCGAGACCCGCTCCCTGCACGGAACGGCTCATGATGTGCTGATGAAAGCCCCAGTGCTGGGCGAGTATTTTCGAAGGCTGGGCGCGATATCACCGTCCCGCGAGAACCTGCAGGCGGCCTTCGGCCAGGGTGACGATGTGATTCTGTGGCCGGGTGGCGAGCTGGATGCCTACCGCAAGTGGACTGACCGGGACAAGGCGGAACTGGGCGGACGTAAAGGCTTTATACGCATGGCCATGCGCGCCGGTGTCCCGATTGTGCCGGTGGCCACCGTGGGCGGGCACGACACCCTGTTCGTGCTGTCCGAGGGCCGTGGGCTCGCCAAACTGTTGAAACTGAAGGAGCGGATGCGCAGTGACGTGGCGCCGATTACCCTGAGCTGGCCTT
>CBDTVJ010000124.1:0-9468 GCA_965363655.1 uncultured Halieaceae bacterium
CGCAGGCCCTGCACCGCCCAGCCGAGATTGGCGACCATATCCCGTACCAGGCCTATGCCATCGGTATTGTCCCCTTCGATAGCGCCATCCTCCGCCCTGGTCAGGGTGTTTACTGCACCCGCCCGCGTGGCTCTGGCACTGAGTCGGTCAGCAAAGTCGAAAGCCTCGCGCTTGAAAGGCAGGGTGATATTCAAGCCTGCTCCACCGCCCTCAAAAAAACCTGTCGCCGCTTGCTCGAAACCATCCAATTCAACCCGCACCGCTCGATACTGCATGGACTGGGAGCACTGCTGCGCAAACAGGGAATGTATCGAGGGTGATTTGCTGTGCTTGATCGGGTTGCCGAATACGGCGTACCTGTCTGTATCGCTCATGGCTTACTGCTTCCGCTTGCCTCTTCGGCCAACCAGTCGCGGTCCCGAAGGAAAAACTCTGTTAACCGGGCCTCGGGCGAACCGGGCTGCGGCTTATAATCATACTCCCAGCGCACCAGGGGAGGCAGGGACATCAGGATGGCCTCAGTGCGCCCTCCCGACTGCAGGCCAAAGAGCGTGCCCCGATCAAAGACCAGGTTGAACTCGACATAACGGCCACGGCGATAGAGCTGGAATTGCCGCTCCCGATCCCCATAGGCGCGGGCCTTGTTACGCTCGACAATAGGGCGGTAAGCCGGAATAAAGGAATCTCCCACCGCCTGCATGAAGGCAAAGCAGGTAGCAAAATCCCACTCATTCAGGTCATCGAAAAACAGGCCGCCCACACCGCGCGGCTCATCCCGGTGCTTGAGATAGAAATATTCATCACACCAGGTCTTGAAGCGCGGATAGATTTCATCGCCAAAGGGCGCACAGGCTGCTGCCGCCACCTGGTGCCAGCTGACGCAGTCCTCATGATTGCCATAATAAGGCGTGAGATCATAGCCGCCACCGAACCACCATATAGGCTCTTCTTCGGGTTTGTAGGCAATAAAAAAGCGGACATTGGCGTGGGAAGTTGGCACATAGGGGTTGCGAGGGTGTATCACCAGGGACACTCCCATTGCCTCATAACTACGCCCGGCCAGCTCGGGCCTGGAAGCACTGGCTGAGGGCGGCAGGCTGGCGCCCTGCACGTGGGAGAAGTTTACCCCGGCTTTTTCGAAGACGGCGCCATTCGCTAGCACCCGACTGCGGCCGCCGCCGCCCTCGGGGCGCTGCCATTCGTCAGTTATGAAGTCCACCTCTCCATCCTCTGCGGCCAGCGCATTGCAAATGCTGTCCTGCAGCTGCAATAGGTAGGACTTGACCTGGTCGACCTGCATAGTTGGCATTCCTGGGAGACTTGTCGGGCCGCATTATACGCACCCTATGCCAGTAACAATACTAGTCCCGGATAATTTGGCCGGTGCCCAGGTCCATGATAGTGGTAGGCCCGGCCGCGCTGCCGACCCTGCCCGGCAGCAGGTAATCCAAGCCTTCCCCGAAGTAACGGCAAACCTGGAAGGCCTCCCGCGCTGGACGAGCACCCGCCGGGTTGGCAGATGTAGATACAAGTGGTCCGCCCCAGGCCGAACACAGGGCATGTACAGCAGGATGATCGCTCACCCTGACCGCTACCCTGTCGTGAGTGCCGCATATCCACTGCGGGATACGACCTTGATGAGGTAGCAACCAGGTGGTCGGTCCCGGCCAGCTGTCCGCCAGCGTCCGGCGCTGCACTGCGCCCAGGTCGGCCAGCAAAAATTCAAGCTGAGACTGCGAAGCGGCCACCAGGATGAGGCCCTTGGCTACCGGCCTGCGCTTTAACGCCAGCAGCCGCTGCACCGCGTCTTCATTGGCCGGGTCACAACTCAGTCCCCACACTGCTTCAGTGGCGCAGGCTATCACGCCGCCACGTTGCAGGGTGTGAGCCGCCAACTGCACATGAAGGGGGCTGGGAGGAGGGTGCAAAATCAGCCTTTCAGCTGTTCCTGCAGAGCGGCATCCTTGGCGTAGATCGCCTCCGCATTGGCGGCGCGCTCGTCGCGCAGCTGCCGGGCCAGTTCCTCATCGGCGACGGACAGCATCTGCGCCGCCAGGTAGGCCGCATTCTTGGCGCCGGCCTTGCCGATGGCCACGGACGCCACAGGAATACCGGCGGGCATCTGCACGGTCGACAGCAGCGCATCAAGACCATCCAGGGACGCGTTCATCGGAACCCCGATCACCGGCTTTACGGTAGCTGCGGCAACGGCCCCCGCCAGGTGAGCGGCCATGCCCGCGGCGGCGATAAATACAGCACAGCCGCGTTGTTCAGCATCCTGCACAAACTGCTTGGTAACTTCCGGGGTGCGATGAGCCGACGTAATTCGCGCCTCAAACGCAATCCCAAAAGACCGCAGAACCTCGAAGCTGGCCTCCATAACAGGCAGATCCGAATCCGAGCCCATAACAATCGCGACAAATGGCTTGCTCATTGGTTTTCTCCAGTGGTGATAATGGTGGCGCCCAGAGGGCGGCCTTAAAAAAGCGGGAAATTTTAACAGCTAATAGCAGCTTGGCAAATCGATTACCGCTAACAGCGAATGTAGCCGCCGCTGGTGCGAGTTATGTGTCCAGCGAGTTCCAGGGAAGTAAGCTCGCGCAGCACCTCTGCGACCGGCCAGCCACTGTGCAATACCAGCTCATCCAGGCTAACGGTCTCAAAGCCTACCTGCGCCAGTATACGGGAGTTGCTTTCATTTGGGCCTTCCACCTGCGGCAGGGGAGGGGAGCAATCCTGTTGCAGCGTATACAGGGCGCCAAGTTCCTCCAGAATATCCTCCACGCCCTGCACCATCTTGGCGCCGTCTCGCAACAGGTGCAGGCAACCCCTGCCACCTTCGTGAAGAATTGACCAGGGCAGGGCAAACACTTCACGGCCCTGCTCCAGCGCTGTTCTTGCGGTAATCAGGGAGCCACTGGGCAACGCCGCCTCCACCACCAGTACACCCAGTGACAGGCCGCTGATAATGCGATTACGCTGCGGGAAGTTTTGCCGGCGCGGTGGCGTCCCCGGTGGGAATTCCGTCACCAGGCAGCCAGCTTGCTCAATACCCGCCGCCAGCGAGCGATGGCGATGTGGGTAGAGCCTGTCGATGCCTGTGGCCATCACAGCGAGGCTCTTCCCACCCGCTTCCAACGCGCCTTGATGCGCGGCACCGTCTACTCCCAGGGCAAGCCCGGAGCAGATAGAGAGGCCCACCTGTGCCAGTTGGCCACTTAATAATTGCGCGACCCTCAGACCCGCAGGGCTGGCGCGCCTGCTCCCCACCACCGCCAGTTGTGGTTGCAGCAATACCGCCGGGTCACCGCGCACGTACAACAGGGCAGGTGGATCGTGGATAGCACGTAACAATGGGGGGTAGCGCTCGTCATCGAGCGCGATAAGCTGTGCGCCGACGGCCTTGGCCGCGGCACTGGAATCTACAACATTCATACATCATCCTTGACGTCATGTTTGTCGATTGTGGCGCGGGGCTGTGACGCCCCGCCAGTCACCGCACAGTGCGGTGGCTCAGGGTTTAATCAGGGGTTCTTGACCTTATCCAATACCTTCAAGGGGCCACTGGCTTTAAGAATAATTGCATAGCTGGCTTTATTGAAAGACTCGAAAACCATCGCCAGGCCAGCACGCGAGTCAGGCAGCTGCACATTTTCCTGGGCCACCTTATCAAAAATCAGGCCGCCCGCCTGGTATACCGCCAGCACGTTACCAATCTCTAGGCCATCGCGCTTACCCTTGTTAATTGCCACGATGCTCATCTCTCCGATCTGGGTGATACCGCCATCCACCGCGATCATGAAACCATCGACGATATCAACTGCGGGTGCGCGGGGATGGAAAGAGGCATCCAGGATGCGCTCTTCCATCGGCAGCAGGCGGTCACTGATACGTACCTCTTCATGTATCCGGGTGACCTCCAACTCGGTGACTTCATCTGCATTGCTGCTCAAAAGCCTGGCGTTACCGATATCCTGGGCCTGGTATCCCAGCAATTCCTCGGTCAACGGATCTTTATAAGTTTCCCCGGGGCGATAAATGCCGTAAGCCCACTCACCGTCCGGGAAAATGCCTCGGCCGTAGATTTTATCACCGGGACCGGTGATCAGGTGCCCTTGGTCCGCAGCAACTATGTAAGCCGAATCATTGAGGTCCTCGGCTTCCATAATCCTGTTGCGCAATAGCCAGGGACCAATCTGGTCAAGGGGAATAATGGGTATGGCGAAGTCAAGTGGCGTTACCCGCATGTTGGGGGTGAGTTTGACATCCCGGCCCCTGCGCATGCGCAGGCGCGGCCGACCATCAACCCAGACCAGGTACAATTCGTCACCCGGGAAGATCAGGTGCGGGTTATCAATCTGCGGGTTTACATCCCACAATTCTGGCCACAGCCAGGGCTCCTTGAGGTACATACCGGAAATACCCCAGAGCGTATCGCCCTTTTTGACAAGATAGGTTTCCGGCACTTCTGCGTTGAGTTCGACCTCTGCCTGCAACCACCCGCTAAAGAGTAGCGACAGCAGCAACAGGCAAACCGATAGTGACCTTGTTTTCATTTTATGCGTCCCTGTATGGCGTGGTTATTATCTGCCAATCTAAGTAATCGTAGTCGCCGCACTGGCCAATTTGGCCGCCCCGCGCCGACATTACACCGTGCCAACCTCGTGATTCACCGGCTCCGTACATGTTTTACGCAGCACCAAAACCGCAAAGGTCTGGTACCTTGCAGCACCCCGCCGCTAGGCACCCCATAATCACAAGCTGTATACTAGGCACAGTTTGCTGCCGCGATTTAAAGCTGGCAAGCCCTAATGTTATTAATTCACGCAGCCAATTTAAGCCACTTACGACCATTTACTGGGCAATCTTGACCATGGCAGTACTGGAAATACTCGAATTCCCCGACCCCCGGTTGCGCACCGAAGCGCGCCCCGTCAGTGCCGTAACGGACGCCACGCGGACCCTTATCGACGACATGTTTGAAACCATGTACGCTGCGCCGGGTATCGGTCTGGCAGCCACCCAGGTCAATGTGCACCAGCGCGTGCTGGTGATAGATTTATCGGAAGACCAGAGCGAGCCACGGATCTTTATCAATCCCGAGGTCACGGTGCTGGATCCCGACCTGAGTGAGTACGATGAAGGCTGCCTGTCCGTCCCTGGCTACTATGAGACCGTCAACCGCCCGCGCAAGATTGAGGTGCGGGCGCTGGACCGGCAGGGCGAGGTTTTTACCGAGGTGCTCGACGGCCTGTTGGCGACCTGCCTGCAGCACGAAATTGACCATCTTAATGGCAAACTGTTCGTCGATTACCTGTCTCCGCTGAAGCGACAACGCATCCGTAAAAAGCTGGAAAAAGAACAGCGCCAGCGCGCCTGAAGAAAATGCCAGAAGCCTCCCTGCGTATCATCTTTGCCGGCACTCCGGAGTTCGCCGCCCTACACTTAAACGCCTTAATAGATAGTAAGCACCAACTAACTGCAGTCTATACCCAGCCTGACCGACCTGCAGGAAGGGGTAAAAAGCTCCAGGCCAGCCCCGTGAAAAAGGCGGCGGAGGCCGCCGGCCTGCCGCTCTACCAGCCGACTTCGCTTAAGGATGTAGAAGTCCAGAAAGAGCTGGCGGCAATGGCTGCTGACCTGCTGATAGTGGTCGCCTATGGCCTCATTTTGCCCCAGGCGATACTCGATGCCACGCGTCTGGGCTGCCTCAATGTCCACGCCTCTTTGTTGCCCCGCTGGCGCGGGGCAGCACCCATTCAACGGGCCATAGAAGCCGGCGATAACACTACTGGTATCACCATCATGCAGATGGATGCGGGACTGGATACCGGCGCTATGCTCGCCACCATCAGCTGCCCTATAGGCGAGGAAACCACCGCCGCCGCCCTGCACGATGCCCTCGCCGATCTGGGCCCGCCATTGTTGCTGGACGTGCTGGGGGACATCCATGCTCGCCAATCCACCGCCCAACAACAGGATGACAATAAGGCCACCTATGCCCACAAGATGAGCAAGGCAGAGGCCGAGATAGACTGGACCCTGACCGCCAGGGAACTGGACCGCAAAATCCGGGCGTTCAACCCGTTTCCGGTTTGCTTCAGCACACTCGGCCAGCAGCGTGTCAGGATCTGGCAGGCTCACCCGCTGGACAATGGAGCGTCAGCATCTGCCCCGGGAACGATCCTGGAGGCCGCGGAGGAGGGCATCCTGGTCAGCTGTGGCGATGGCCAGCTCGCCATTGAGTCACTGCAACTACCCGGAGGAAAAGCACTGACCACTGCGCAGGTACTCAGCGCGCGCCAGGCACAATTTGCACCGGGTAAGCAATTCGACCCCGCCATGTCGAAACAAAGCTGATGGCCCTCGATGCCAGGGCCGCCGCTGCCCATGTCATTGGCGACGTGCTCAAGGGCAAGTCACTGAACCAGGCGCTGCCTGACCGCCTGGAGAAGGTCAGCGAAAAGGACCGTAGCCTACTGCAGCAGCTGTGTTATGGCACCCTCCGCCAAGGTCCGCGGCTGCAGGCCATTCTCCGCCAATTACTCGACAAACCCCTCAAGGACAAGGACGCCGACCTGCAGGGGCTGCTAATGTGCGGTCTCTACCAGCTGGAAAGCATGCGCATTCCTGATCACGCTGCAGTGGCGGAAACTGTCGGGGCCGTCCGCGCCCTGAAGAAAAACTGGGCCCGCGGCATGACCAATGCTGTGCTGCGCCGTTTCCAGCGGGAGCGGGAGCAACTGGTCTCCGCCCTGGATGAGGCCGCCGCTGCCAGCCACCCCCGTTGGCTTTATAAGAAATTACAGGAACAATGGCCCGCTGCTGCGCCCGCTATTGTCGCAGCAAACAACCAGCAACCACCCATGACCCTGCGCGCGAATACACGCCACCAGACGCGGGACGACTACCTTAAGATCCTGGCGGATCAGGGTATCGAGGCGATTGCCGGAAAAATCAGTCCCCACGCCATCCAATTGGCTCAACCCCGGGACGTACTGGAACTTCCCGGTTTCGCACAAGGACAGGCCAGCGTGCAGGACGAGGCGGCCCAGATGGCGGCCATCCTGCTCAGTGTCGCCGCCGGCGAACGTGTGCTGGATGCCTGTGCAGCGCCCGGTGGCAAGGCCTGCCATATACTGGAACTACAACCACAGCTGGCGGCACTGGTCGCTATGGATATCGATCAACGGCGTCTGGAAAAAGTCTCCGAGAACCTGCACCGTCTCGGCCTACAGGCAACGACCCTGGTCGGAGACGCCGCCCAGCCGCCGTCGCAGCTGGCCCCGGCAAGCTTCGATCGTATTCTGGTCGATGCCCCCTGCTCCGCCAGCGGCGTAGTGCGCAGGCACCCGGACATTAAACTCCTGCGCCGCGCCAGCGATATCGCTCCCTTGGCCGAAACGCAATTCTGCATTCTCCGCGGACTATGGCCTTTGCTGCGCCCCGGTGGCACCCTGCTGTACGCCACCTGCTCAATTCTCGATGAAGAGAACAGCCAGGTAGTGCACCGTTTTGTTAACGGGCAAGATGACGCGCAGCTCGGGATTGCCGATGCCGAGTGGGGCGAAGCCGTTGCTTGTGGTCGCCAGCTGTTACCTTCCCCCGACGGGCCCGACGGCCTGTTCTATGCGCTGCTGCACAAGTTGACGCCGTAGTTGTGCACAATTACGCGCCACCGGCCCTTACAATGAGCAGGGGTTTTCTTTAAGGTGCACAGAGACTTAGGGCCAGTTAACAGGCAAGGGCTCGACGAGCTATGAAGATTATTATTCTCGGGGCAGGCCAGGTCGGCGGCACCCTCGCTGAGCACCTGGCCAACGAGCAGAACGACATCACAGTCGTGGACACCGACGGCGACAAGCTACGCGCTTTACAGGATCGCCTGGACATCGGTACGGTTGCCGGCGGCGCCTCTCACCCCAACGTACTTTACAAGGCCGGCGCCGAAGACGCTGACATGGTCATCGCTGTCACCGATAGTGATGAAATTAATATGATGGCCTGCCAGGTCGCTTATACCCTGTTTAAAACCCCCACCAAAATTTCCCGCGTGCGCTCTCCCAATTACCTCTTACACCAGGAGCAACTGTTTAACCGCGATCACATCCCGGTGGACGTCATCATTGGCCCGGAACAGTTGGTCACCGAGGCCATCCAGCGGCTGATCGCCAACCCGGGCGCTTTACAGGTCCTCGATTTTGCCGAGGGCAGGGTGCAACTGGTGGCCGTACGGGCCTACCACGGCGGACCCATCGTGGGGCAGGAATTGCGGGAAATCCGCCAGCATATGCCCAAGGTAGATACCCGGGTCGCCGCAATTTTCCGGCAGGACCGGCCCATCATCCCGGAGGGCACCACTGTCGTTGAGGCGGATGACGAAGTCTTTTTCATCGCCGCCAAGGACAATATCCGCGCGGTCATGTCGGAACTGCGCAAGGTCGACAAGCCCTATAAGCGGGTCATGATCGCCGGGGGCGGCAATATCGGCGCAACCCTGGCACAGAATATTGAAGGCCAGTACCAGGTCAAAATCATTGAGATGTCATACAGCCGTTGTCGCGTTTTGTCGGAGCGACTGAAACACACCATCGTCCTCAATGGCAGTGCCTCAGAACCGCAATTGCTCAACTCAGAAAACATCGAAGCCACAGATGTTTTCTGCGCCCTGACCAACAACGACGAATCCAACATCATGATGTCCATGCTGGCCAAACGTATGGGTGCCAAGAAAGTCATCACCCTGATCACCAACCCCGCTTATGCCGACCTGGTGGGTGACGAAATCGATATCGCCATCTCCCCGCAGCAAATTACCATCGGTAGTTTGCTCACCCATGTGCGACGCGGCGATATCAGCAATGTGCATTCTTTGCGGCGCGGTGCGGCGGAGGCTATTGAGGTCACCGCACACGGAGACACCCGCTCCTCCAAGGTAGTGGGTCGGCGACTGGACGAGATCGCCCTACCCGAGGGAGTCACCATCGGCGCTATTGTCCGGGACGAGGAAGTTCTCATCGCCCACGGCCATATTGTTGTCGAGCCGGACGACCACGTGATCCTGTTCCTGGTTGATCGCAGCAAGATCAATGCTGTGGAGAAATTATTTGCCGTCGGCTTCGGGTTTTTTTCCTAGGACGGCACTGTGCATATTTCCATTTCATTCAAGATTCTCGGCGTCCTGTTGATGTTATTCAGCAGCGCCATGGTGGCACCTCTGATACTCGCCATGGTGGCGGGGGACAACACCATCCCGGGCTTTCTTTCCGCCCTGCTTATCACCTTTTTTTCCGGCCTCGCGCTGTGGCTGCCGCTCAGGAATGCCAAGCACGAACTGCGAATTCGCGACGGGTTTCTCGTCACATCTTTATTCTGGACAGTTCTGGGCCTGTTCGGTGCCCTGCCATTCGCCCTCACCGAGACCCTCAACCTGACGCCCACGGAAGCCGTGTTTGAATCGATTTCCGG
>CBDTVJ010000125.1:0-9456 GCA_965363655.1 uncultured Halieaceae bacterium
GAGCACCGGATACCGTCGCGCTGGTCGATGGCGAGATCCGCTTGACTTATTCGGAGCTGGACCGCAAAACGAATCAGTTTGCTCATTATCTGCATGCAAATCATGTGGAACCTGGAATTATTGGAGATGCCCAAATCGGTTGTCGCACGCCTTCCGGTTCGGGATAGCGATGATCCCCATTACTTCAACGACAAATACCAGATGATGCCCGCCAACGGTTATCTGGACTTGTTCAACAACATGCTGGACCACGACAACATCGAAGTACGAGTCAATACACCCTTCGAGAAGGGCATGGAGGCAGACCATACCCATGTTTTCAATAGCATGCCCATAGATGAGTATTTCGACAATGAATTCGGCCCCTTACCCTATCGTTCTATTAAGTTTGAACACCGCTATGGTGAGTCGTGGGAGTATGATGTGCCGACTGTTAATTTCACCGACACAGGCAAGTACACCAGGAAGACTGCCTGGGCCCTGTATCCAGGTTGCGGGGGTGAGGTGGGGAAGCATGTTACCTACGAAGAGCCCTGTTCCTTCGAAGAAAATAACTTTGAGCGCTACTATCCCATCAAGACTGTGGATGGTTGGCCCCAGCGGCGCTACAAGCAATATGAAGAGTTGGCAAAAAAACAAAAAAATATGACATTTATCGGGCGTTGTGGGCAGTATGTCTATTACGATATGCACCAGGTGGTAGCCAATAGTCTCACTATCGCCAAAAAATTCCTGGAATCTACCCCCTGACCGACTCCATTATGGATGACTCAATGACATCTCGTTTACGAGTTCTCTGGTTATGTAAAACCCGATATATGAATCACGACGTCATAGATGACCGCTATGCGCGTCTTTTTGAACTGCCCAATTCCCTTGGGAAACGTCAGGCGGTTTCCTCCTTTTGCCTCGATTATAGGCTGGCAAAGGCAGCCCCGGTAAGTGATGACCTGACAGGCAGCTGGCGACGTTCCAGTATCCCCCGCACCTTTTTCATAGGCTGGTTTTTTGTGCTGTTGGCTTATGCCCGGCAGGTAAGGCCGCAGTGCGTGATTGCCAGCTCAGACTGCCTGCATATTATCCTGGGGGATTTGGTTTCCCGTCTTTTTGGCGCCAGGTTCTACGCCGATCTTTACGATGACTACTCGACTTTTGGTCTGGCAAAAATCCCCGGGATGCGCTGGTTATACAGGAGGGCGTTGGCTCGAGCCAATGGCATTTGTGCGGTAAGTCGCACGCTGGGTCGGGATATCGAGAAGCAATATCCGGATAAGCCGGTTGTGGTTCTTGAAAGCACCATCGATGCGGCGCTATTCCGCCCGCAGGACAGGGTCGAAAGCCGGAAAATGCTCGGCCTGGACCGGTTCGAGGGCAAAAAGCTGGTCGGCGTTTGTGGCGGGCTCAATGCCTTTCACGGTGCCGATATTGTGTTTAATGCCTTTGCAAAAATCGCAGCGCAGGACCCCCATGTGGTCTTTGTGGTAGCGGGTAAGTTGTACAACGAGTGTCCTCTGCCTGAGAGGGAAGACGTGGCTTACCTGGGTATGCTGCCACACTCGCAGATGTCGTATTTTTTCAGCGCCCTGGACGTGGCGGTGGTGGCCTTGTCTAATACCCGTTTTGGATACTATGCGTTCCCCCAGAAGGCCTATGAAGTGTTGGCTTGCAGGGTGCCAGTGGCAGCCGCCGATGTTGGTGCCCTGGGAATGCTTTTTGGCAGTTTGAAGGAAGCTTTGTACGACCCGGATTCATCCGTGGCCTTGGCTGATACTGTGCTGCACCAGCTGGACAAGAAGTCTCTGCTCGATGTCAGGATACCCTCCTGGGGTGACCAGGCGGAAAAACTGGATAATTTCATACAGGAAGAGCTGGCCGCTGCCAATTAAACAGGAAGGCCTAATCGATAGGGCTGGTCTTTATTGTCGGTGTTTTTTCTGCGTGGATAGCTTCGAACACTGCCCTAAAATTTGCTGCGATTACCTGCCAATCAAATTCCTTTATCACGCTATCACGTCCTTCTTTTCCCAGGGAGCTGCAAACCAAGGGATTTTCCAGCAGATAATTAATTTTTTCTGCAATATCGGCGGGCGACTTCGGTGTAACCAGAAGGCCATTTTTGTTGTCGACGATAATGTCCCTGGCCCCAGGGTAGTCAGACACGATGGTTGCGCAGCCGCAGGCCAGTGTTTCCATGATTGCCACGGGCGCGCCTTCCTGGTCCCCGCTGTCAGTTACGACTGAGGGAATGATCGCGATGGCCGCGCGTTGTAGATAAGGGGGAATAGCCTGGTTGGTCAGGGAGCCCTCAAAGCTTACGGCGTGTGCAACACCTGATGAGTCGCATAATTCAAGTAGGCTGTGCTTTAGCGGTCCATCGCCAATAATGGTAAGCCGCTGCCCAGGGTGTTTTTCCAACACCTGTGGCAGAGCGCTGATCAGGTATTCAATACCTTTTTTGTCAACGAGGCGGCCCACGAATATCAGGCCCTCACGACTGGTATCCTCAGGTGGTGGTAAGAAAGTGCCGTGTGCATCCACGCCCATTGGTATAACGCTCAAGTGAGCCGCTGATTGCCCCAGTGCCTCGGCCTTGGCCTTCATCGCGGAGCTGACGACGGTAAGGTGCTGTGCGCGGTCGGTGATCCAGGTTTTTAGCCGGGATAATATTGGGCCCTTCAGGGCAAACAGGTCCCCACCATGAGACGTCAGGACGATAGGAGGAGGCTTTCTGAAGAAAAGGCATGCCAGAGCCGCAACCAGGCCCTGGGGGATAATCCAGTGAGCGTGGATGATGTCGTAATCATTGCGGCGCAGGAGCTTGGTAACCAGCAGTAGCTGGCCCAGCAGGAAAAATGGAATCAACAAGACTTTCAGCCGGTTCTCTTTCAGGCTGGGTAGGATTCCGCCGTTATACGCGAGTGTTTCCCACTTCTGGGGACAATAGCGAAAGCGAAATATCTCTACGTTGTTGTCCAGCAATTCACGGGTGGGAATGCCCTTATCGTGGGGTGCTACTACATCAATGGTGTTGTCCCGCGACAAATATTGGCACAGGCTGTCAACAAACCTGGGTTCAGTATCGTTTTCACTGCGGGGAAAAGTGGAGGTGAGAACCAGGATCCTCATTCAAATGGAGCCTGTTTTTCCTGCCTTGGGGCTGCTTATTTCCACTGGTTTTTGCAGAATCCACATAAGCGGCGCGAAATATCTGGCATAGCGCGCCAGTAGGCTCGCTGCCCGCCACTTTAAAGAGCCCTTTTGTAGCATGTACTCGACGCCGAAGCGGTCGGGCTGAGTTATAACGGCAGCAGAATAGTCCGCGATATTAAAATCGCGGCACATGCGCTGCAGGGTCCAGTAGCTGAAGTGAAGCTCATGATAGTAGTTACCTTTACCCATCAGGCGCAGGTAGCGGTGAGCAATTGGACGCGGCAGTATTGACAGTAGTGGCAGGCGGTAATGTGGCTCCATAAACATGACGCGATTGTTCCCTGAGAAATAGCAGAATCCTCCAGGTTTTAAAACTCTGAAAATCTCTGCGAACATACGCTCGGCGCTTGGGACATGTTCGTAAATTTGTGTGCAAACCACCACATCGACGCTATTGTCTGCCAGCGCCATTTGCATCGCGTCCCCCTGTTGGAAGCTGAGATTGTCTTTGCAGAACGTGGCCCTCGCGTGGGCCATTGCGGGCTCGTCAATATCTATGCCGGTTACATGACAGAAGTAATTTGCCAGATGGTTATCGATAATGCCGCTGGAGCTGCCCACGTCCAGGAGGTGGAGGTGGGAAAGATCATCTTGCTTTAAAAAGTCCTGGCACACCTTGACGATGGTGTTCGCCTTTTTAATTCGCCTGTCGCTGTCGAAAACAGCTGGTTTCAGGTCGGAGTAGTTGCGCTGGTAGCCGCGTTTCATGCAGTGACTTGGGTTCTACGCAAATGCCTAAAGGGGGCGGTTTTTCGTAGGAAGCGGCTCAACGGGGTAACTCTGCCGGAGTTTCCAGATCAAGGGCCGAAAAGACCGGATCAGGGAGAATTGAGGTTGCCTGCTCAATTCGCTGAACAATACTGCGGGCCTCCAGTCCAGTCCAGGCCAGTTGCTCTTCATGGGTACCATGTTCGATAAACTGGTCAGGTAGGCCCAGATTCAGCAGGGCGGTAGCCTGTCCGTGCGCAGTCAGGAATTCATTAACCGCTGAACCAGCACCACCGGCTACTGCGTTCTCCTCCAGGGTAACCAGCAATTCATGGCTTTGCGCCAACTCCAGAAGTTTGTTCTCGTCCATTGGCTTCACCCAGCGCATATCGACTACGGAGGCGTTGAGCTGCTCAGCTGCCGCCAGGGCTTCGGGTAATAGTGTGCCGAAGTTGACCAGGGCAATTCGTTTGCCGCTGCGCACCTCCGCCGCTTTGCCTATCTCAAGCTGACTCATTTCTTCGGCGATAATAGCGCCCGGCCCCGTCCCCCGCGGATAACGAATAGCCGCGGGCCCCGGATACTGGAAAGCGGTGTACAGCATCTGCCGGCATTCGTTCTCATCAGAAGGAGCACCGATGACAATGTTGGGAATGCAGCGCAGATAGCTCAGGTCGAAAGCGCCGTGGTGAGTTGGGCCATCCTCTCCCACCAGGCCGGCCCGGTCGATACCCAGGGTCACGTCCAGGTTCTGCAGGGCAATATCATGTACTAACTGATCGTAGCCGCGCTGCAGGAATGTCGAGTAGATCGCCACTACGGGCTTCAGGCCTTCGCAGGCCATGCCCGCTGCCAGGGTCAGTGCGTGCTGCTCGGCGATAGCGACGTCAAAATAGCGTTGGGGAAAGCGCCTGGCGAAATCTATCATACCCGAGCCCTCGCACATGGCCGGGGTAATGCCGACGAGGCGGTTGTCTCGCTCTGCCATATCGCACAGCCAGCGCCCGAATACATCCTGGTACTTGGGGCCTTTGGGTTTTACCGCTACCACGGCGGGCTGCGGCCCCTTCGGTTTTGCTTCAATTTTATTGATGGCGTGATAGCCGACGGGGTCCTCTTCGGCCGGCTGGAAACCTTTTCCCTTCATCGTCTGTATGTGCAGGAATTGCGGGCCTTCCAGATTCTTCATGTTCTCCAGAGTCTGAACCAGGCCGGGTAGGTCGTGCCCGTCCAGCGGGCCAATGTAGTTGAACCCCAGCTCTTCGAACAAGGTCCCGGGAGCGACCATGCCCTTCATATGTTCTTCCGTGCGCTTGGCCAGCTCCCATGCGGGTCGGATTTTCTCCAGCACTTTCTTGGAGCCCTGACGCATGGCGATATAGGTCTTGCTGGCCCAGATCTTGGCGAAATAGGTGGCCAGTCCGCCTTTGTTGTGTCCGATGGACATCTGGTTGTCATTGAGGATCACCAGCATGTTGGGCCGCTCGTGGCCGGCATGGGCCAGTGCCTCGATGGCCATACCGCCGGTGATAGCGCCATCGCCAATCACGGCTATTACTTTGCGGTCTATACCCTGTTGCCTGGCCGCAATAGCCATACCCATAGCCGCGGAGATGCTGGTGGATGAGTGGCCAACGCCAAAGGTGTCGTATTCGCTCTCGGCGCGCTTGGGAAATCCCGCCAGACCATTCGCCTGGCGCACGGTATGCATCTGCCCCATACGTCCGGTAAGGATTTTGTGGGGGTAGGTCTGGTGGCCCACATCCCAGACGATGCGGTCTTCAGGGGTGTTGTAGATGTGGTGCAGGGCAATAGTGAGTTCGACCACCCCCAACCCGGCGCCAAAATGGCCGCCTGTCTGGCCAACGCTGTACAGAAGATAGCTGCGGAGTTCGTTACTCAGTTGTAACAGCTGCGGGGTATCTAAATCGCGCAGAGACGCGCCCTGATCAATCCTGTTCAGTAATGGGGTATCGGGCGGTGATACGGGGATATCCGAGAGCATGGGCGCAATTCTAGCGCATCTTGGCCTAAAAGTGGTGCATCAGGGGAGAGTGACATATTCACCTTGTGTTAAGGCATCGGCATCCACTTGTGCCTGTAACAACACAGACAGGCGAAGGTAGCCGTGTTCATTGAGATTAGTCCCGTCTGCTCGGAAGTAACGTGGCATGGGCTTGCCGCTGGCGTCAGATAGCAGCACATTGGCATTCAGGAAGGAGACTCGCCCGTCAGTGGCGGCCCATTCTCCGAGTAACCGGGTAGTCTCTTCAATTGTCTCATGGTCCTGTGGACGCAAGGGCGTCTTGAGAGGCGTGTAGATGTAGAAATGTTGTGTCACACCATGAGTGGCATCCAGGGCAACAAGTTCGCGCATCGCGGTGACCAATTGCTGGGCAGATTTATTGTCGCGTAGATTGAACTCACTGTTACCGGGTAGTAACACGATGGTATCTGGCTGGTAGTAACCCACCAGCTGAGAGTAGTTGAAGGTGAGATCCTCGATAATGGCATCACCCAAGCCGCGCATTAATACTGATCTGGGGGCCAGTATATCTTGCAGGCTGCGCCATAGTTTTACCCGCTGGCCACCAATGACGACTATTGGATTTTCAGGCAGTGCCTGGCCCGCATCAGACTTGGCATAGGCATCCATTTCCCGGGCCCAGGCAGCAGGCGAATTATCGAGGGATTCCATTGTGCTCCTGGACACAAGGTAGGTCAGGTGAACCACGGGCAGTATCAGCAGAATGAAACAAGCGATACGAATGCTTTTCCAGGAGGACATGTACCGGGCACCGGTAATTTCTAGTAGGTCAGTTTGGAGTAAAAAGAAGGGGCTGGCAACGATATGGGGTATGTGCTGTGACAGGGTTCTCAGCATAGCTAACAAACTGTATTTGAGGTGCCCTGTCAGTGTAGGATTCAAGGCATGATCTACCAACGTCACATTCCCCCGGAGGAACTGTTCTCAGCGCAGCTGGAAATGCTGATGCAGAACGGTCGATTCGGTACTGTGAGCCTGCATTTTGTCGGAGTGCTTGCCGCGCTGATGCTGTTCTGGCCCTATCTCGGCCTCACTGAAAGTTTGTTGATCGCCGCTGTGTTCCTCATTTTCCTGCTGTTGCGTTCCCTGCAAATGAGCAATGCCCTGGTGGAGCGTAAGTTCCAGTCCCAACCTCGGCGCGTCTACTGGCAACTTATCGTCGGTACGGCAGTCACAGGCGCCCTCTGGTCGGCGATCTATATTTCTGCAACCCACTATGTGCCGGTCACCATGCTGTATGTCTTCCTGCTGGTGATCGTGATGATCAGTGCGTTTTCCCTCAGTTTGTCGGTCGTGGTGAGGGAATATTTTATCGTGTATCTATTTACTTCACTGTGGCCCATCGCATGGTGGAACCTGGCTCACTATCAGGAGGAGTCATATAACCTGTTGATAGGGGGTACCTTATTGGCCTTTTGTGCCCTCTCGATCTATGTCAGTGACCAGATTTACCAGTCGTTTCGCAATATGATTGCACTCAACTGGGAGCGGGAGCATATCGCCCAGGAACTGGGGGACCTGACAGGGTCCCTGAGGGACCGTAACCGGCAGCTGCGCGGCGCGCGGCGGCAGCTTACACAACTGGCCAATATAGACGAACTGACCGGCCTCGGTAACCGGCGCGTGGTCAATACGGTGCTGAAAGAAGAAATAAACAGGGCACGCCGTGCCAGCTCGGAGCTGTCAGTGATTTTGCTGGATGTGGATTTTTTCAAGAATTACAACGATACCTACGGCCATCCCGCCGGAGACGAGGTGCTGCAAAAACTGGCGGACATCATGCTGCGTGCCTCTACCCGGGCCGGTGAAGTGGTGGCGCGATACGGGGGAGAGGAGTTTATTATCATACTGCCTGGTGCCTCGGCCAAATCAGCGATGCGCACGGCAACGCGCCTGCGGGCGATGATTGAGCAGGAGGCTATTCCTCACGGCACCTCCAAGGTGGCGGAATTCATTACCATTAGCCAGGGTATTGTCACGGTGTCACCGGAGGGTGATCACGACCCGACGGATGTGATTACACAGGCCGATCAGGCGCTGTATAAAGCCAAGGATGGCGGTCGCAACACGATCTCGGTGGACTGACTGATTAAGCCCCAGGCCAGCGGACGGCGCATCGCGCCACAACGACTAGTCGTTGGAATTCTTGAAACGATGAATCTGGCGCCGCTGCTTTTTGGTGGGTCTGTGTGCGGGACGGTCTATCATTCCTCCGGCCGCCTTGCGGGCCTTGGCTTCGGACTCGCGCTTGTCGCGGCTTGCGGCTGTCTCTTCATACAATAGTTGTGCTTCAGGTGCACCGCGCCGCTGGTTGCTGAGTTGCTTTACCAGCACCACTCTCTCGTCCCAGCCCTGGCGAATTTGCAGGGTATCGCCAACACAGATTTCCCGGGACACTTTCACACGCTGGCCACCCAGGTGGACTTTACCTCCCTCAATGGCTGCCTTGGCCTGGCTGCGGGTTTTGAAAAAGCGCGCTGCCCATAGCCATTTATCAATACGCAGCTTTTCTTCGGCTGGCGCTTGATTCTTCATGGCGCTGTTTGGTCTGGCATGATTTCGTCAAAGTGGTGTATGCCCTTAAACCGGGTATCAATACGCAGTTGGCGACTGGAGTCCGGTTGCAGCAGGGTCAGCAGGTGTGCGATGCCATAGTGTTGAGCAGAGGCCAGTACTTGCTCGGTATCGTCTATCAGCAGCGTACGGGAGGGTTGAAATGGATGCAGGTCCTGCAATTTGTGCCAGAAATCCTGGTCTTCCTTGGGGGCCTGCAGGTCGTGGGATACCACCACCCGGTCGAACCAGTGGGTTATATCCACCTTTTCCATCTTGATATCCAGTGTCTTGCGGTGTGCGTTGGTAACCATTACCACCTCCCGGTGGCTGTGGTGCAGCCGGGTCAGGAACTCGATGGCGAAGGGCCTGACACTGATCATGTGCTGCACTTCCCGTTTCAGGGCGGCGATATCCATGTCCAGCCGCTGGGACCAGTGGTCCAGGCAATACCATTGCAGTGTTCCCTGCTCGCTACTAAACTGGCCGTGCAGGTGAGCGTTGGATTCTTCCTCGGTGATCTGGTGCTTGGCAGCGTATATTTTCGGTAAATGCTGTGTCCAGAAGTAGTTATCGAACTGCAAATCCAGCAGTGTGCCGTCCATATCCAGCAACACCGTATCAATACAGTCCCAGTCAATCATGGAATTCGCTAGCCCTGCCAGTGTGATGAGGTGGTATGTGAGAGGGTGATTATGCCCTTTTTTTCGGTTCTTCGCGCTTTGGTGGGCGTGGTGCGGGGTAACGGCTCCGGGTCAAAGCATGCTTTTCAGTCGCTCCACGTGATTCGCTTGGTGAAAAGCATGCTTTGACCCGAAGCCTTAAATCGCAGTACTCCCTACAAGTAGCAACAATCAGGGCTTCTTAAGCCGTTTCAATTCCGTTTTCCAGCCTCTAGGGGAGAGGCACATACCGAGGTCCCGGGCGGGAGAGTGTTT
>CBDTVJ010000126.1:0-9408 GCA_965363655.1 uncultured Halieaceae bacterium
TCCGCCACAGCGGGTGAAGTTATGTGGGTATTCATTCGCCGATTCTAGCAGCCATGGACAGTTAAGTTTTCAGTACCGATCCTGACTATCCAAGATGCGAAAGGCTCATTATACTGTTCGTTCGGAGTCATCCTGTTCGGAAGTTTATTTGTGAACCCTAATCTACTTTCTACCCCTTCAAACAGCGTGTTCAAAGCCTTCTTTTTTCTGTTTTCAACTACCGTCGTGTTATTACTGTTTTCGCCTGACATCTTGGCGCAGCAAAGCGCATCTATGGCCGGCAGCCAGTTCCATCACGGAAATATGGGCGACGAAGAACTGCACTGGGCGGCTTTTCGCGGGCATGTGGGGAGCGTCCAGAAGATACTGGAGAGTGGTGCAAAAGTTGATCAGCAAGTGGAAAAAGGCAGTACCGCACTCCACATGGCCGCTTACAATGGCCACCTTAAAGTCATAGAACTACTGATAGAGAATGGCGCGGATGTGAATGCGCGCACCGAGGATGGTATCGCCCCTCTGGATTGGTCCCGTAGTAATGGTCATGCGGAGGCTGAGTCTTTATTACTCGCCCATGGGGCAAGGGAGGGCAAGCGCCTGCCAGTCAAAAAGCAGGGGGCCAACGGGGATAGGCCAGCCACTGTAGTCGATTCAAATCCAGCGCGGGCGCTGCTTGCGCAAAGTGGTGAATACCGCCTACAACCGCCGTCAAACTCTGAGGAATATGAGATTGATAATTCAATGGAGGCGGAAGAGTGGGATAAGCTCGAATCGGTATCGAATGCCAACCAGATCATAGCCAACTACCGTGCCGAAAAAGGTTTTGCTGCAAGTATCCCAGTTGGGGAGGTGGTGGAGCAAGGCGTTGAGCCGAAGTTGAATAAGGACGTAACACCAGAGGCTGAGTTAATGATACCTGCGCATCGCGTACAACTTGCGGCATTGACCGATCATGCGCGGGCCGTTGCCTTGCGAGGGCACTACATTGAGTACCACGCTCACATTCTCGGCGAGCGCGACCTGAAAGTTGAAAAGTTTAGCGCACCAGGCAGAGACTTCTATCGAATTCGATCGGTTCCGCTATCGAGAAACGAGGCGGCCTTGCTTTGCGACAGGCTGCGGCTGAATGATCAGGACTGTTTCGTGATTCAACCGTAGGGTTCTGTGAGTATGAGTGGGGAGCGATTGCCAGGGAGTTGCTGTGGACCTCGGGTGGGAATCGGTGGCGTTTGTATGTATTCATGGCCCGATTCCAGCGATCTGGGCCAGTTAAGTTGTAAGCACCACAAAAGCTGCTATTCAAATACGGTTGGAAAATTAACTTAGCCATGCACAAACGGCATTATCCACCAAGAACCCGCTCGATAGTGCTAATGAGTTCCTGAGCCTTGATCGGCTTGGCGAGAAATACATTACCGCCAATGTTGGCGCCAAGGCTACCGGTTTCACCCTTGGTGACAATGGCGGTAACGAAAATAAACTTGATGTGAGACAGAGCCGGGTCATCCTTGAGCTTCGCAGCGATTTCATCGCCGGTCATGCCAGGCATCATGACATCCAGCAGTATCAGGTCAGGCTTGAATTCGAGAGCCGCCGGAATGGCCATAGGGCCCTGGTTTTCGGTACGGACCTCGTAATTGCCGGTGCGCTCAAGATTCAATTTGACCATCCGGGTGAGTGCCGCCTCGTCATCCACTACCAGAATACGCTTCTTTGCCATAATCAATACTCTCCATCGAGTTTGAAATCCATGATAACAAGTGCTCCACCTGTTGCAGCGTTGCAGATATCCAGTCTACCTGAATGCAGCTCCATAATATTCCTCGACACCGACAAGCCCAGGCCGGTGCCTTCCCCAACCGGCTTGGTAGTGAAAAACGGATCGAACAGTCTGGCCAGATCATCCTCACTTATACCCGGCCCATCATCAGTAATGCTTAACCTGAGAACCAGTTCGCCCGGGTGAAACATCGTGCTGCTTTCGTCGCCGTCAAATTCTACCACGTCGCATGAGATAGACACCTGGCCATCCTTGCCAATAGCCTGTGCTGCATTCATCAGCATATTAATCAATACCTGCTGAATTTTGTTAGCGTCCATGTCTATAGACGGGTTGTCAGCAGACAATTGCACGTGGGTGGCGACATTTCTCCTGGTAAATTCGTGGGCAACCATCCGCAGGGCTTCGTTCACCACGACGTTCAGATCACTCGGGCACAACTCCAGTCTGTCGTTGTGGGAAAAATCCAGCAAATCCTTGATTACCAGGTCAGCTCGCTGCACTGCATCCTCGATATCCGCTATCACCTCGTGTACGCCAAGCTCCGGAGATATAACCTCCTTCAGGTAGTCAGCGCCCATCTGGATGATTGCCAGCGGGTTTTTGACCTCATGGGCCACCCCTGCGGAGAGCCGGCCCACGGATTCCATTTTTTCCGCCTGGATCAACTGCATCTTGGCCTCATACAGCTGGCTACCGCGCTCCTGCACCCTGGCATTGAGCGAGCGATTCCATACAATCACAGCGGCCATGGCCGTCATCAACAGGGCCAGCAGGCCAAGGGCCGAGTACTGGTATACGGGTTTCTCCCAGAAATGTGGCTCCGCGGTCTCTATCCAGCGCGAGCGGATACTTTCAGCCTCCAGCGGACTGATAGATGCCAGGGCCTTGTCTAATATCCCTGCCAGGGGAGAAAGCCCCTTGTTTACCGCAAAGCTCAGCGCCATGTCGTTCGGCAGTTCGCCGACAAGTTGCAAGTTTGTCAGGCCTTCCCAACGGCGTGTGAACGCCATGGCGTCAAGTGCACTGCCGGTTACATCTGTGACCCCAAGGGAGGTGGCTGTGAGTGCGGTGGCCAGATCCTGGAAGCGATTGATCGACATATCTGGCTTGGCGCCCAGTGTCTCATCCATCCAGGAGCCCTGTACCACGGCGATCTTGTAGCCTGCCAGGTCCTCAAGCCCCTCGATACCGCTCAGTCCGCGATTAGAAAACAAGGCTCTTTTCGCGACGAAGTAGGGCTTGGTAAAGGTAAGGTATTGCTCACGTTCCGCGGTGCGGATTATCGCGCTCAATACGTCCACCTCGCCATTTCTGACCTTTGCCAGGATGTCTTGCCAGCTGCTGCCGCGGATAATTTCAAACTGAACGCCCAGCAGTTCCTGCAGCAGGAGGACATAGTCAGAGGTAATACCGTTATAGTCACCGTGCTGGTTGAACCATTCAATGGGTGCGAAATTTGGATCCGGCGCAAGTCGAATTACAGGGTGCTCACGCAGCCATGCCTGCTCGTTGGCACTGAGATCAATTGGTGTGCTGTTCGTTTCTGCTGACACTTGAATAGAAAGAACCAGGCCGACGATGGCAAAGTGCTGTAGAAGTCGCAATAAATTCTGCCTGATTAACACAATTATCCACCCATTTTTCAGCAGAGCTTACCATGTAAAAAAGGTGTGTGTCGTCCTTGCGGACAGGAGATGCTAGCCGACCAATCGTTACTGACAAATTCAATGTCCGGGACGAGATAATAATTGTCGAGTCCTCTCATGCGACTGCCCTCCTCCACTTGCTGAACGCACTTACCCTGAGATGCCGATTATGCCGGACTCTGGCAGAGAGATGGGTGATACTCATTTCGGAACTATAGGTAAGCTATTCGCGAAAGTTTATAACTGATCAACTAAGCCATAGGAGAAAATCCGCTCGTAACATACCGTCTATATTTCCTATACTTTTTTTTACAGTATTCATGGGGTAACATCGCTTTTTTCCCCGAGCTAAAGCGCAGGCCGTGAGCATACCATGGGCCATCAGTCTTCAACAGAATATGCCTTTCAAAGTAGGGAACATTACTTGCCATGAGTCCAACCCCAAAACACAGGGCGCGTACTACAATTCTCGTTGTAGTTTTCTGGGTGGTTGTGTGTCTGACGGCCTCGGAATTCATGTTGCGCCAACTTTGCAGCTATTGCACATGGACGGAATCAAACAATGGCCGGTTTGAATCACCTTATGCGATAAACGAAAATTCCTGGTATCTGCTCAGTAAGAAAAACTCTGTCCAAAATTATAGCCAGGCTGAATTCGATTATGAGATCCGTACCAACTCACTGGGATTCAGGGATGTGGAGCACCCGGTAACCAAGGCACCCGGAGAGTATCGAATCCTGGCTGTCGGGGATTCTTTTACCGAAGGCCAGGGCGCCCCGTTTGACCAGACCGGGTTGAGCGTACTTGATCGAAACCTGAACCACCTGGACGATACGCATCGATACAGGATCATGGTTGCGGGTGTTGCGGGCAGTGACCCGTTTTACGAGTACCGGGTCCTGGTAGACAAGCTGCTGGTATATCAACCGGATCTGGTAATGATGATTACCAATGGCAGCGATGTGATCGACGTAATGCGCCGGGGTGGCGAAGAGCGCTTTCTCGCTGATGGTCGAGTCAAAGGGGTCGAACCATCCGCGCCAAAACTGGCCTGGCTGTATGAACAATCGCATTTCGCGCGTTTAGTCCTGTCTGAGGCCTTCGACTACACACACCTTCTGATTACCAAGCCCGAGAGGGGGCGCAGGGTCGTAGCGGCTCAGGAGAAAATGACTGCGCTGATACTGAAACTTGACGGCTTGCTGCGAGATCAAGGGATAGAGTTTGTTCTGGTCGTGCTCCCTGACAAGAGAGAAGTTGAGCACGATACCTACCGGGAGCTGCAAAACCTGCAGGGTCTGGTAGACTTTTGTCGCTCCAATGGCGTGGCAACGATTGAAGTAAAACCGTATTTGGTTGAGCAACTGGCCAATGGAAATAGTGAGCTTGACGCTCTCTACTGGCCCAAAGATTTCCATTTTACCCCGCTGGGTTACCGGTATATGGGCGAGGCAATACAGCAGGGACTTTGTAAGCTCAAGCCTGACATGGCGCAACAGCTCTGTCCGGACTCTGACTAAGCTGGGTTGGCATCGGGAGCGTCAGGTCGGCCCGCCCCAGGTTCGTCGGGTGAAAGTGCCACTGATAAGGCCCTGCTCACTTGACATACTCTGATACCGGGGTTGTGTGAAACGTTAAGCTTTTCGGTATTATGCTCCCTTCCCGCTCCGGAGTTGATATGTCTATAGCACGCAAACTGACGATCCTTTCGTTGATCGTGATCGCCATGGGGTTGTTATACCCGGGAGTGACCCAGCCGGTCCTCACGCTCAGTGGCACAGTCGAAAAATCGAGGATTGCCGAACTGGGTATTGAAATGATCACCGAGCAAGGCGCCAACTCGCAAACCCGGCAGCTCCTCACGGCCATTTCCAGCATTTTGGGACTCGACCAGATCGAGGGACAGCTGCAGGTTTATACCAGCACACGCTCTATCTGGGGGACAGTAGAGTCCCTGGCTGGAACCGGTAATCTACCGGTGGCACTTCTTATCGTATTTTTCAGCCTGGTGATTCCAATCTTCAAGCTTCTTTTGCAGGCGATATCCTTGTTCATTGCCCCCTACGAGTTTCGCTGGCCACTACTGCGTCTGAACGCCGCCCTGAGCAAGTGGTCGATGGCAGATGTATTCGTGATGGCGCTACTGGTGGCTTTCCTTGCGGGCAACGCCGCTGACCAGACGGGAGATATGTTGGTCATGCATGCCAGCCTGGACACCGGCTTCTACTATTTTCTGGCTTACTGCCTGTTCTCAGTGGCCGCCGGTTCGGTGATGCGCGAGTTGCCGCCTGGTGGAGCGGATCGTGTCAATGCCAACTAGCCGGGTACTCGCCTGCCGGTACCACCCGTTTAAAATTCCAGGCCAGTAAAAACCCTTTGAAAGGCAGAGAGCAGCACTGCATATCCTTGAGCACCCATCCAGTACAACTGCTTGTTATTGCATTTTTCAGTTATCTTGCATACAATTAGCTTACATACATACTATGCAAGAAAGGATTCGCATGCTCGATTTTGATCCGTGGCACTTCTGGGTAATCATTGCCCTTGTGTGCTTCATCGCAGAGATATTTATGCCTGGCTTTGTGCTCGCCAGTATAGGCGTCGGCGCTCTAGTGGCCGCTGCCATGCACCAGTTTACCGGAGACCTTAATTGGGGTATTGGTGGCTGGATTGTCGGTGCTTCAATAGCCTTTATCTTTATCCGGCCAGTCGTCATCAGGACCATTTCCTCAGATGAGCCTTCAGGTTTCGGCGCTTCCGGCATGGTTGGTGACATTGTGATCGTCTCTGACTCAGAGGATGTCGGTGGCAATCCAAAGACCCGTTACCGGGATTCCTCCTGGATACTGGAAAGTGAAAACGATCTTATTGAAGGAGACCGCGTAAAGATAGTGGATGTGCGCGGCTCAATCCTAATTGTAACGAAGGAGAATCAATCATGAACGCATTGCTTGTTGTGCTGGCCATAGCGGCCGTTTTGGTCGCCGTCCTGATTATCAAGGGCATCCGTATTGTCCCGGAGCAATCGGTCGTTATGATCGAGCGGCTCGGCAAGTTCAGTCGCTTGCTGAGCCCCGGGCTCAACGTAATTGTCCCGATTGTTGATAGCCCGAGAGAAGTTATGTGGCGATCAACAGTCCGGGACGGAGAAGGCGGTAAACGTCATGTAATGGCCATGCAAACCCGGCTGGATCTGCGCGAGCAAGTCTATGACTTCCCCCAGCAGCAGGTCATCACCAAAGACAACGTGGGGATCGGGGTAGACGCCGTTGTGTACTTCCAGATTATGGACGCCCAGAAGGCGACTTACGAGATCGCCAATCTGCCGCAGGCACTGGAAACACTGACACAGACAACACTGCGTAATGTGATTGGAGACATGGAGCTCGATGAAACCTTGAGTTCGCGAGAAACAATCAACACCAAGCTGGTTACAACGATCGACGAAGCCGCGAACGGCTGGGGCGTGAAGGTGAATCGCGTCGAGGTACAAGACATCATCCCGCCGCCTGATGTCACACAGTCTATGGAGCGGGTTATGAAGGCTGAGCGTGACCGCCGCGCAACCATCACCGAGGCTGAGGGTATAAAAAGATCACAGGTTCTTCAGGCCGAAGGAGAGCGCGATGCCCGCATCGCAGAGGCCGAGGGCGAACGACAGGCACAAATCGCAGAAGCAAGTGGTCAGGCAGAGGCGATCGTTAGTGTTGCCAAAGCGAAGCAGGAAGAAATTGGGTTGCTTACTGAGAAGCTGGGAAAAGACAACGTCGCACAGTACCTGGTGGCACTACGATACATGGAAACGCTGGACAAAATGGCACAGAACAACAATGTCGTATGGATGCCCCACTCCGCTACTGATCTGGGCAGCATGATTGGTGGCTACAAGAAGTTGATAGAGACGGTTTCCGTAACGACTGAGCAGCCCGTCGTGGCAGGTGGGGCAGGATAGCCATGACGTGTGTACACCCAGGGACACTCGTCGTCCCGCTACTGCTTGAACCTACGGGGGTTTCGCAGTCCGAGTTCGCCAGGCGACTCGGGTTCAACCAACCTCAACCAGTCAACGAACTGGTTAAGGGCAAGCGCGGGTTCACTGCGAAAATGGCACTGCTGTTTGAGCAGGCAACAGAGGGTAGATACCCGGCGGAGTTTTGGCTGCTGCTGCAGTTGCGCTGGGACCTATCTGGTGCCAGTGAAGACCTTAGCAATGCTCGACGATGGATGGTTGATCCCATCTCGCCTCTGCCGGCTGCAGGCAAGATTAAGGATGCTCATACTTATGCCGACAGCATTCTGCGCATGGCGAAAACAATGAAGAGTTGGGATAAGGGCTAGTCGATATTTTTGTCGAGAAGGTATGGATAACAAGGACTTAGTGGAAGCCATCAATCAGGTAATGCCCTATGGCAAGTACAAGGGGCGGCAGCTACTTGATCTTCCCGAGCCATACCTGGTTTGGTATCACGGCAAGGGCTTTCCTCAAGGAAAATTGGGTGCGCAACTTGCCTTGATCTACGAAGTTAAACTCAACGGGTTGGAAGGAATGTTAAGGCGCTTCCAACGATGATGGATCTATAACTACTTGGAGAATCAGACTATGGACAGAATAGAGAAGTTGAAGAATGACGTATACAGTTTTGAGGAACTGGATACATTGGAGAAAAATGCGACCCAACTAGCCGATAGGGAAACGCTGGGTCTGATAGCAATAAGTCGCGCGTCAAAAACTGCAAAAGGAGAAAAGCCAAAGAAGGTAAGCAGCGCAGATGAGACCGCCAGGGCCAGGCGGGACCGTAGCCGGAAAGGCAAATGATGAAAACCAGGCCGTACCTTGCCCCATTTATCTTTCTTATACTTTCCAAAATGAATCCCTTCCTGGCGAATGCGCAATTCAACGCTGATCAGTCTCGAATTCAGTCCGCCACAGCGGGCAATATGTAATTCCCCATAATGTTGTCGGCCTGATTGACGTACAGTGGCCATTCCGCGTAATTCCCTTGCGTCATGACGATAACCATATTTTCTTCGGGAAATATATTAATGTATTGTCCGCCGTCGCCATCGGCTGAAATGTAAGGAACTTCGTTGATTTGCCGGTGCCAGAAGAAGTAGCTGTAATCCCCCGCAAAAGTTGCAACTTGTACTTTTGACACACTCTCAACCCAATTGACCGGAATAAGCTGTTCGTTATTCCATACGCCATTATCCAGATAGGTAATACCCACTTTCAACATGTCGCGCGGCCGCATGTGCATTCGCGCAGCACCTTCGGGTATGCCATCCGGCTGGGAAACCCAGTCGTAATCAGTGATGCCAAGCTTGCCATAGAAGTGGGTGTGCGCCCAATCCCGAATGCCGCCGTCAACGGTATTGTCCAGGGCCCTTAACAACATATTGGGACTCGCGCTGTTATAAACCCACGCCGAACCCGGTCCAGCATTGTCCCGACTGAGCAGAAACTCTGTGAAATCATCAGACTTCCACAATAGTGCGAGGTCATTCCGGCTCCACTCGTCCCAGGCAAATCCCAACTGCATTGTCAGCATATGATGTATTGATAACGCTGCCTTATTGAGCTCGGCAAAATGGATCGATTTTTCGTGCAGCAATACTGATATCTTGTCATCAACCTGGAGCCCGTATTCAGCCAGGGCAATACCCGTAACAGTTGCTGTCAGTGCTTTGTTAACGGAAGCAATATAGTGCTTGTCGGTGCGAGTCCATTGTTTTGCGGGACGTGAACTGTCCCTGGCAATATTATCTTCGAAACGGATAAAGTCATCGTTCCCGATGTTGTATTCTTCCAATATCAGCGCGCCATCTTTGTAGATGAGCAAGCTGTGGATTTGTCTGTAACCCAGGTTTTCGTCCTGCTGAACGACTTTTTGCATCAACTGGTCAATCAATGTTCTATCAATATTGGTGTCGCCAAGGTCCCTTGTTTCAATACCATCATCCAATTGCACCGGCGGAAAATA
>CBDTVJ010000127.1:0-9352 GCA_965363655.1 uncultured Halieaceae bacterium
TGCGAATTGTTATTTCATTAATTGAATCAGAGTGTTACGAAAGCAGGTCTGTTTCGGCCCCAGTTCGCAAGTTCGATTCAGTAAACCCATTACAAATTTCCCACTTACCCGCACCGAACTGCCAAACCGACCCACCTACCCGACCCACCTACCCCAAGGCCTTGCAGGAACTACATTGGCGTCTAGTACGTCAGGTGTACATGGGGTCCGGCAACTTACAGCCGCGGACTCATGTACAAAAACTCTTTGTCCTGATCAATTTCAAATCGGTAGTTTCGCAGTACATTCATTCCCAGCAGACCATCGAGGCCATTCGACGGTTCAAAATCGAGTACCGCAATTTCCAGATCGGGTATTTTTATCTCGCCCAATTGAATAGAGTCCACGCGGTAAATCTCGCCCTGGGTCATGCCGTTGGGGGTATTGAATAGTTGTGTACCGAGATAGCGGACCCCGGTGTTGTCTATTTGGCTGAAACTCTCTTTTGACAAAGTAGTTATGGAAGCACCAGTGTCTATAACCAGTGCCAACTGGCTAACGCCGTTGATAGCTGCGGAAACCAGATAGTGGTTGCCGCGACGAGTAAGCGGTATCTCGTGTTGTGGTCGATCCTTGGCGAAAGGTTGCTGGGCACTATTGGCCAACTGAAGATTGAGCGCCGCCGTCCACTCACCATTCATCCTGTCATCGTTCTCCCGTAGCTCCAACAGCAACTCCCGGCTGTGCTGCATCTCCCCAATTCGCTCGTATAGCGACGCCCTGCGCAGCTGCGATGTATTTGTAGCAAGATCAATAGCCTCCAGGAGTTCATAGAATCCCAGTAGCTCGATCCAGCCTTGTTGTTTGGTCAGGTGCTTATCCGTTGCGACAACCAGGCGAGCCACGGCGGCGGCTACGCTTTCCAGTTGCCCCGGATTTACAGCGTAAGCGTTCGCTATCTGGAGCGTCCTGGCCGCCTCCTCAGGTGAACCGCAGAAACGTTGGTTATCCGCCAATAACAGTAATACCTCGATATCTGCGTAGTAGGCTTCCAGCCATAGGTCAACCAGGTCAATGAAAACGCCGCCAGCGCACCCCTGAACGCGAGCTGCTAAATACTCCACCAGTTCGGGTTTTAGAAGAGCCTGGTGCCTCTCGTCAATCTGAGCTGCTGTCTCGTAATACACAATCGCCAGATCATATTCCTGCGATTCCAGTAGTTCTGCGAAGCTAACCGCCTCAGGCGATATCCTTGACTCAGGTGCTGTCAACGGATTGATGGCAAGGGTATCTGCCATGTTGGAGTGCCGGGTGGGGGCTCTTATGGCTATTGACACATCGGATGACACGATAGGCTCGTCCGCGAACAGCGGAGTTTTTTGGTAAGCCAGGTCACGTAGCCACCAACCTACCACTACCCCCGCAAACGCCAAACATGCACTTCTGACTAGTCGCCTCATAGGAGCATTCTATGCACAATGCTCATGTTAAACAAAGTTGCACATGGTCGATTCGTGTTTCATCCGAAAAATCCAGGAGTGATCAGCTCGGTCCCAGTGTGGAAGTTCGGTCCAGTAAACCGCTTACGTTTCTTCGACTTGGTGACCGATATCGCCACACATCCACCGCCTCATAATCGGGCGCTCTATAGCTCTAGTACTTCTGGGCTCACCATTTTCTATAAAAATCACAGAGTTATAAATTTCCGAGCGTCCGACTCTGGTTGGACACAGCATCGGGGCGATCATCGCGCACACCGCGTGTTGCGAGCAGCTCGCGCATCTCCCAATAGGCCGGGCCCGTTCCAAAGAGAGGTATCCGAGGAAAGAGGTGGTGAATCTGGTGATATTCCATTCCCATTGAAAGGATTGTGCCGATCGGTGACTTCCAAGCCCGCGTGTCACGATAGCGGCCCGTCTCTTCGTAAGGGTAATGCGGAGCCCAACCGAGGCAGGTCGTCAGGTAGGCATAACCAATGTGGCGTGGCAGCCACCAGATGAAGAATGCTTCGATGGCGAAGCCTGACCAAGCGAGCGCGGTCAAGATAACGTAATAGGATGTATTGAGAAGAACTCCCTCTATTACGGCCCGTGGCAGTGTGGGATCGTTACTCCGCTCAAGTGCCTTCCCAAGTATTTCGGCCTGAGCGCTAGGCTGGCGGCTCTGCATACCATTCCAAATAGCCTGCCAGAGATTCTTGCCATTAAAGGAATAGTCCGGGTCTAGCTCGGGATTGTTGGCGTGAGCATGATGTTCTCGATGCTCGATCCATGCAATTTTATAAGGCAGCACGATCGGGATGAGGGACAGGTGACCAACCAGTTCATTTAGCCAGTGCAGCTTAGTGCCCTTCTTTGCGATGCTTTGATGCTGCGCGTCGTGGGATGGTAGGTAAGCGAGAATGCAGCAGAGAGTCGATATTAGAAACGCAGCCCACAGAGGTAGAACGCCAGTAAAGACCAGTGGCCAGATCGACAGCCAAACAACGAAGTTGCCCAGGCCCCAAACTACCATCTCCCAGGGAAAATGTTTCATATACTTCTGCGCAATGGCAGACTCTTCGCGCCTTAGTTTTATAGCCTGATCACCATCCAGCGCGGCGTGCAATAAGGGCTTGGCACTCATAACCACCGCCCTCGCAACTTGGCAACTACCCCCATTGCCAGGCCGACAATGATCCCGAGTGCAATGTTTGAAAGTCCAAGTGGCGCCGATAGAGACACTGCGTCCATCGACTGCGCAAAGAGCGGAGAGATAAATCCAATGCCAAACAGTATCGGCCCATAGTCTTTGAGCTTATTGATGTAGTTCATAATTTCCAGCTCCTTCAGCCCCACGGAACGGTCGCCTTCACGATTGTGGCCTGACGTTGGCACCGAGTCCAGCTCTAGAGCGCCTGGAAAGGTCAAATTCCATTGCCCTTGGCGCGCCCCACCGAGCACCCGCAACCCGACATTGCGCTCTCTCTCCACCCTGCCCACCTCTCGGCAAATCCAGGGTAAGGCATGGGTAGGATCGTGGGGCTGTCCGGCGAGACTCAGTTCATAGGCAGTAGCAATCTTGACCCCCGGTCATTGAAGCTGAATACGGAAGTGGGGCTAATGATTGAAAGCACTGAACTGAATACTCGTCTTCGAGGCGCGATAACGGTGGATTTTGAACCGCGCTGAAGCCTACTCGGATAGATGATTACTAAAAGCTCAATCGTGACTACGTTTGAAGCGGTGTCGGTGAATTATAAGACTGCTAAGTACTGACAAATTAACTTCTAGAAACCTGGGAAATCCAGCCCCTGGTCTCAACGCACCCGAGCTGATACCGTGAATTTCCATCAAGGAAACTGGCTATTCCGTTTGACTATAGCGACCAACAATGCCCGAAACACGCCTCAGGAACCATTTGGGCACCGCACGCCCACTCACCGACATTGCGAGATTTAGCGCCCCCGGCACACAGATAACATCACCTTTGAGACACGCCTGAAAACCCTGCGCCGCGACATCATCGACATCACCAATGGCAAAGCCGGGTATTTTGTGCAGCTCTGGACTCGACTGCTGCACCGCACTGACCATATTGGTCGCGGTAATACCTGGGCATAACGCCGTTATCGTGACACCGCTCCCTTTGAGCTCCTCAGATAAAGACTCGGTGAGTGAAAGTACATAAGCCTTGGTAGCCGCATAGGTTGCCAGCGTGGGTACAGGTTGAAACGATGCAATAGAGGCCACGTTGAGCACACGCCCACTGCCGCGCGCCACCATACCTGGTAAAAAGTGGTCCAACATACTGGTGAGTCCCGATATATTCAGGTCTATCATGCGCTGGTGCGCTGTGGCCCCAATCTCCACAAAATTCCCGTGCTCAAGCACACCGGCATTATTGACGAGAATGTCTACCTCGAGATCTTGCTGTGCAAGGCTAGCCGCCAACTTCTTCGCTGCCGATCTCTTTGACAAATCAACAGGCTCTACCCACACCCGTATTGAATACTTGTCCATCAGCATTTTGGCCAACTGCTCCAGAGTTGCGCTGGTACGGGCGACCAGCACAAGGTTATAACCTCCCTGGGCGAAAAGCTTCGCCAATGCCTCACCTATTCCTGATGATGCACCGGTAATAAGTACTGTCTGCATTTAAGGCTCCCTAAGCGTGAGAATACAGAACAGCAGCATACTCCCATTTCGAACTAGTACGAGACTACGGAAGTTGTTGTCATAATTCCCTAACCCGACGCACTAGCAGCGTGGGTGAATGGGTAGCGCAGGGCTGCATCACCGCATTGATCGTATTATTCGAATAATTACCCTATATAATTCGACTTTTACAGCGAGAACGATAGATATACAGTCTCTTCTGTACGCAAACACCTCTTCAGAATTTAAGGAATGCACTTATGATCACACGCACGTATCAAGAAATACTTAATACCATCACGCAATGGCTTGAGATCACCCTTTCTCCCACCCAGCCGGCCCTCATCCCGGTAAAAGTACAGATCGATGAGGCCTGAAATTGTGCGCGACTGAGAACGTGGTAAATCTGCTGTCGTGGCGCGAATTCTGCAAGCTTCGCGACGTAGCTTGCGCCAGCTACAACAGCAATGGGGCAACAAAACCGAACTCTGCCCTTTAGCCAAATCAGGAAGAAAATGCCATGGACTTCAACAAGGTCGTGTCCGGGCTTGGCAGCAGTGGTGTGCTGGGCGGCATCAATGTTCTGGAATTGTAAATCAGCAGTGCCAGACCACTGATTCGCCGCTTGCCGCCAGTGGTGCGGGCGGGATATTTTTTATCCTCTATACTTTGACTTCCCTCTTCGGAACAGGCCAATCACCATGAATTCCTCGGAAAACTCTTTCGGCACACAATCCACGCTTGAACTGAACGGGAAGAGTTACCGTTACTATGCCGTCAACGGCGGCGAACTAGCGACGCACAGCACCGTCAAACTACTCCCCGTGTGCAGCAAGATTCTGTTGGAAAACCTGCTGCGCCACGAGGATGGTATCAGTTGTACACGCGAAGACATCGAAACGCTCGCCGCCAGCAGCGGAGGCGGCTCGGACCAGGAAATCGCCTATCACCCCTCGAGGGTATTGATGCAGGATTTCACCGGTGTTCCCGCCGTGGTCGATCTTGCCGCCATGCGTGATGCGCTGGTCAAGCGCGGCGTCGATCCACAGAAAATAAACCCCCTGTCACCGGTAGACCTGGTAATTGATCACTCCGTGAGCATCGACAAATTTGCCACTAGTGAAGCCTTCGAGCAGAACGTTGCGCTGGAAATGCAGCGCAATCTCGAACGCTACCAGTTTCTGAAATGGGGCCAGGGCGCGTTTGATGATTTCAGAGTGGTACCGCCCGGCACCGGCATTTGCCACCAGGTCAATCTCGAGTACCTGGCACAGGTTGTATGGCAGCAGGAGGGCGACGGCGAACTGCTGGCCTATCCCGACACATTGGTCGGGACCGACAGCCACACCACCATGATCAATGGCCTCGGCGTTCTGGGCTGGGGTGTGGGTGGCATCGAAGCTGAAGCGGCCATGCTCGGACAACCCATCTCTATGTTAATACCTGATGTCGTCGGATTTGAACTTACCGGCGCAATGGCAGAAGGCATTACCGCCACTGATCTGGTGTTACAGATCGTACAGATGTTGCGTAAGCACGGTGTGGTCGGCAAATTCGTGGAGTTCTATGGCAGCGGGTTGGACCACCTGCCGCTCTCCGATCGCGCCACCATCGCCAACATGGCGCCAGAGTACGGCGCCACGTGTGGCTTCTTCCCGGTAGATGCCCAGACCATCCGCTACTTGCGTCTCACCGGACGAGATGACGATACCGTCGCCCTGGTAGAGACCTACTGCCGAGCGCAGGGTATGTGGCGTGACGAGAATTACATCACACCGGCCTTTTCCGCCACGCTGCACCTGGACATGTCCACAGTGGAACCCAACCTCGCAGGACCAACGCGACCACAGGACCGTGTACCCGTGCGCGAATTACGCGGTGCCATTGACCAGTTCATCGAACTCGATGGTAAAGGCAACCAACAAGATACCGCATTCCCACTCGATGGCAGCGCAGAGTCATTACACCATGGCGATGTGGTGATTGCGGCGATCACCTCCTGCACCAACACCTCCAACCCTGCTGTTATGATCGGTGCCGGATTGGTCGCGCAAAAGGCACTGGCACGCGGCCTGCAACGTAAGCCCTGGGTAAAGTCTTCTCTGGCACCGGGCTCGAAAGTCGTCACAGATTACCTGGTGAAGGCTGGCCTGCAGTCGTCACTGGACACACTGGGTTTCAATCTGGTGGGTTACGGCTGTACCACCTGCATAGGCAACTCGGGCCCGCTACCGGAGGTGGTGGAAAAAACCATTGCTGAGAATGACGTCGTCGCCTGCGCCGTCCTGTCCGGCAACCGTAACTTTGAAGGTCGCATTCACCCACTGGTCAAGGCCAATTGGTTGGCATCGCCGCCTCTCGTCGTCGCCTACGCGCTGGCGGGCACCACCCGCATCGACCTCAGCGCGGACCCGCTGGGCGAAGACAACAATGGCGCACCCGTGTATCTGCGCGACATCTGGCCCAGCAACGCTGAAATAGCCGCGGTAGTGCAGACGGTCAACAAAGCCATGTTCCAGAAGGAGTACGCCGCGGTGTTCGACGGCGACAGCACCTGGCAGGCCATCGAAACTGGCGGCGGTGCCACCTACGCTTTTTCGGATGACTCAACTTACATCCAGTTACCGCCTTTTTTTGAAGAGCAATACCGGGGAAACCAGGACAATATCCTGGGCGCCCCGATGCTCGCCATGCTGGGCGATTCAGTAACCACAGATCATATCTCGCCGGCAGGTGCGATTCCCGATGACAGCCCGGCCGCGCAGTATCTGCGCAAAAACGGCGTTACCAAAGCAGACTTCAACTCATACGGCTCGCGCCGCGGTAACCACCAGGTGATGATGCGCGGCACCTTCGGCAACATTCGCATCCGCAACGAGATGACCCCCGCATTGGAGGGCGGCTACACCCGGCTCAATGGTCAGACAGAGCCGATGTTCATTTACGATGCTGCGATGGACTACCAGTCCCGTGGGATAAGTACCGTGGTCGTCGGAGGGCTCGAGTACGGTACCGGCTCCAGTCGAGACTGGGCGGCCAAGGGCACGCTGCTGCTCGGCGCAAAGGCTGTAATCGTGGAGAGCTTCGAGCGTATCCACCGCTCCAATCTGGTGGGCATGGGTGTACTCCCTCTACAGTTTATGCCGGGAGAAAATCGCAAGACGCTGTCACTGGGAGGCGATGAAACTTTCGACATCCTTGGCCTGGACGGTGAACTAACGCCCCAGCAAATACTCAGCGCCATTGTGCACTACCCGTCAGGGGAAAAACGCGAAATACAGTTACAGTCACGACTCGACACATTGGTAGAGGTTGAGTATTACCGCGCCGGAGGCGTACTCACTTATGTGCTGAACCGGATCGCCAGCGAATCCTGAATAGGAGCTGCACCATGCCCGAGACACGGATTGAAAAAATTGGAGACTGCCGCATGAGCAGCTACAAATCTCTGGGCCTGATCCATCGATTTGAATCGCCTCACCATCCTGGTCAACTGCCCGCCGAGATATCGGTGGCGTTTGTAGGTATTCATGGGCCGATTCTGGAAATACCCGCCAATTAGCTTGTCAGTACCCGGTAGAGGTCACGACGCGGCGGCAATTCAGTGCGTCGGGGCGCCTTTAATGCCGGCCGGACGTCCATTCGTCTCGCCAAGCGTATACACTTGGTCAGCCGATATTTTTGTAAGAGGACAAGTTCATGGCCAGCAACCGACGCTCGCGACATATCACCGAAGGGGTGCAGCGCGCACCCAATCGCTCCATGTTCTATGGCCTCGGCTACGAGGCAGAGGATTTCGCCAAGCCGATGATCGGCGTCGCCAATGCGCATTCGACGATTACCCCTTGTAACGCCGGCTTGCAGCCGCTGGCCGATGCTGCCGTGGAAGCACTGCAGGAGGCCGGCGCCAACGCCCAGCTGTTCGGTACACCCACCATCAGCGATGGTATGTCCATGGGCACCGAGGGCATGAAATACAGTCTGGTATCCCGCGAGGTGATTGCCGATTGCATCGAGACCTGCGTCCTGGGCCAATGGATGGATGGGGTACTGGTGTTCGGCGGCTGCGACAAAAATATGCCCGGTGGGATGATGGGTATGCTTCGGGCGAATGTGCCGGCGGTGTTTGTTTATGGCGGCACGATTCTGCCCGGGCGCCTGGATGACCAGGACCTCAATATCGTTAGCGTGTTCGAGGCGGTAGGGGAACACAGTGCCGGACGAATCTCCGATGAAAACCTGCTGGCCATTGAGCGCAATGCCATTCCCGGGAACGGCTCCTGCGGCGGCATGTATACCGCCAACACGATGAGCTCTGCCTTCGAGGCGCTGGGTCTCAGCTTGCCGTATTCCAGCACCATGGCGAATGTAGAGTCGGAAAAGGCTCAGAGTACGCGAGAGAGCGCAAACGCATTGGTCGAAGCGGTGAAGCGCGACCTGAAACCACTGGACATTGTTACGCGGGAGTCCATTGAGAACGCTGTGGCAGTGGTTATGGCCACCGGCGGCTCTACGAACGCCGTGCTGCATTTTCTCGCCATTGCGCACGCAGCTGGCATCCCTTGGGACATTGATGACTTCGAGCGTATTCGAAGAAAGGTGCCTGTGCTGTGCGACTTAAAACCCAGCGGTCACTACATGGCCATCGACTTGCATCGGGTCGGTGGAATCCCGCGCGTGATGAAGATACTGCTCGATGCGGGCCTGCTGAATGGGGAGTGTATGACCATTACCGGCAAGACCGTGACGGAGAACCTCGCCGCAATCGAATCCGGCTGCCCAGCCAACCAGGATGTTATTCGTCCCATCGAGTCTCCGCTTTACTCGGAAGGCCATTTGGCCGTTCTGCGGGGAAACCTGGCGGAGGAGGGAGCTGTGGCCAAGATTACCGGCCTCAAGAACCCGGTTATGTCGGGCCCAGCGCGGGTGTTTGATGATGAGCAAGCAGCGCTGGACGCCATATTAGCGGGCGCGGTCGTGGCGGGAGATGTCGTAGTGATGCGTTATCTCGGCCCCAAGGGCGGCCCGGGCATGCCGGAGATGCTGGCGCCAACAAGCGCGTTGGTAGGCCAGGGTCTGGGGGAAACGGTGGGGCTGGTGACCGACGGCCGTTTTTCCGGGGGCACCTGGGGCATGGTGGTTGGCCATGTGGCGCCGGAAGCATATGCCGGGGGATTGATTGCACTGGTTGAAGAGGGCGACACGATTACGATTGATGCGCACCGTCAACTACTGGA
>CBDTVJ010000128.1:0-9332 GCA_965363655.1 uncultured Halieaceae bacterium
TCCCAGCCCTGCACTTCACCCTGGAAATAAGAGAGCAACTGCTTGGCCAGGGCGGTGGCGTGGGCTTCATCCTCCGCCACGATATCCACCACGCCGTTTTTTTCCTGTACTTCGATCGGCCCTATCTGCGTGGGCTCAAATGAACCCAGACCACCACCTTCGATCATTGCCGGCCCGGCCATGCCGATCCAGGAGTTGCGGGTGGCTATATTGAAATCGGCGCAGCCAAACAGGGCCGCGTTGCCGGCAAAGCAATAGCCGTTGTTCACCGCAATGCGTGGCACTTTGCCACTGAGTGCGGCCCAGGTAAGAAAGGATTTGATATTGAGGCCGGCGATCTGTGTTGCCACATCGGTGTCGCCCGGCCGTCCTCCGCCGCCCTCGGTATACATCACCAGCGGCAAGGACTGCTGTTCGGCCAATTCACAAATTCTATCCAGCTTTTTATGGTGGAAAAAGCCCTGGCTGCCCGCCAGTACGGCATAGTCATTGACAATAACGCCGGCTCGCGCGCGCCCGCTTGCCACCTGGCCGGCATTGATCGTGCAGGTGCCGGTGATGACACCATCGGCGGCGGTGCTGGATTGCAGGTCGACATAATCCCGTCGGCTGCGCTGGGCGGCAACTGCCAGTTGCCCATATTCCTGGAACGAGCCTTCGTCAGTAAGGTCGGCGACGTTTTCCCGCGCCGTGCGGTAACCCTTGGCGTGGCGCTTGTCCCTGGCCTCAGCGCGCTGCTCGTCCTGCGTACGCGCCAGGCGCTCGCGCAACTGCGCCAACTCCGGCCTGATCTCACCTTCCATTATTTTCTCCGCTGCATATTTTCTCCGCTGCACACCGGGCGAACTACTATACCGCAGAAATCCGCAGCCAAGCGCATGACAGCTAGTCGGGTTTTTGCGACTTGCCGCGCTGCTGCACCGAGGAGCGACGTTCCGAGATAGCGCCTCCGGACACACGGTTGTTGACGTGGACCATGACGTTGCGTTCCATGACCAAGCCTGCAGCGAGGTCCATCTGCAGACCGTCGTTGACCATTTGCTTGTAGACCTTGACGGTCTCGGGCACACAGCTGACGATATCAGCGGCCACCTTGCGACATTCCTGCAACAATTCTTCAGGCGCTACCAGCCTGCTCACCAGGCCCCAGGCAGCAGCCTGCTCCGCGGTGATAAAGTTGGCGGTGAAGTGCGCTTCCCGCGCCCGGCTGGGCCCTATAATGCGCGCCAACTTCTGGGATAAACCCCATCCGGGAGCCAGTCCCACCCGGGCGTGGGTATCGGCAAAACGCGCGGTGTTGGACGCCAGCAGGATGTCTCCCATCAGGGCCAACTCAAAACCGCCGGTGGCGGCCACACCATTAACGCCAACGATAATCGGGCGATCAAATGCTGCCATGGCGGCCGTTATATCGTGCTCCCCGTGTATGGCATAGACACCCAGCCCGCCCTCGTTCTCGCTCATCGCTTTCAGGTCCAGCCCGGCGCAAAAGGCGCTGCCCGAACCGATAAGGATGACTGCGTGAATATCACTTTCACCCTGCAGGCCTCGAAACGCAGCACACAAATCCACCAACAACTGCGGCGACAGGGCATTGCGGGATTCGGGGCGGTTCAAGGTGAGAATTGCGTAGCCCTCCTCACGCTCGATTAACAGTTCTGCTTGCGTCATGCTGCTCTCCTGTGGGCTTTATTGACCCTGCCGTTATTGACCCTGCCACTGGGGAGGACGTTTTTGCATAAACGCCGCAACCCCCTCTTTCGCATCGTCGCTGTTGATGCAGATATGCTGTAAGCGGGCTTCCTCTGATATGGTTTTGCCCACCGAATTCTCGATCGCCGCGTTCAGGGCCTGTTTGGCATAGCGCAGGGACAGGGGCGCCTTGGCAGCAATTTCTCTGGCCCAGGCCAGGGTATCTTCCAGCAATGTTGCTGCGGGTACGACCCGATTACACAGCCCCCATTCCAGGCACTTGTCTGCCGCCACTTTTTCACCGGTAACAATAACTTCATAGGCGCGCTTGCGACCCAGGGTACGCACCAGGTGCCAGGTTGCACCGCCGTCCGGCACCAGGCTGATGGCCGCGAACGCCTGGTACATATAGGCATCTTCCGCCATTACGGTAAGGTCGCACACCATACCAAAAGCACTACCGATACCGGCACAAGCGCCGTTGATCGCACTGATCCAGGGTTTTGGCGCTTCATAGACTTCCATCAGTATCGGCTTGAACTCACCGTTGAGCTGGTCCTCAACCCTGAAGTTCTTACCCTCCGCAGGCATTTCGGCCAGATCTGCGCCCGCACTGAAAGCGCGACCGACGCCGGTGAGTATCACCACGCGAATGCTGTCGTCCTCATTCACCTCGCGCACTGCCAGCAGCAGCTCGCGCCGCAGCGCACCGTTGAAACTATTGAGACTGTCGGGCCTGTTCAGGCTCACCACGGCAATACTGTCGTGACGCTCCACCAGTACTGTTTCATAGTCATTCATGCTATCTGCCCTTGAAATACTGTGTATTCGTCACGCAATGGAGCCGGACGCCTTGAGACTCGCAAGCTCCTGCTCACCAAATCCCATGGCTGACAGCACCGCATCGGTGTCCTGTCCCGCACCATGACTGCCATGCTCGACTGTGGAAGGTGTGCGACTGAAACGGGGCGCGGGCGCTGGCTGGACAATACCGTCAAGCTCTATATAGGTATCCCGTGCAACGTTAGCCGGGTGTTTGGGTGCATCCAGGAAGTTGAGGACCGGGGCAAAGCAGACATCCGTGCCCTCCATGATTTCGCACCACTGGGCCTGGGTTTTCTGCTTGATCACGCCGGCCAGCCGCTCCTTCATGGCAGGCCATTGGGCGGCGTCGTTCTGCGCGCCGAAATCTTCTTCCGACAAGCCCAGCAACTCTTTCAACAGTGCGTAGAATTGCGGCTCGATAGAGCCGATGGAAACGTACTCACCATCAGCGCATTCGTAGGTATCATAAAAATGCGCACCGCCATCAAGCATATTGGATTCGCGCTCGCTGGCATCCCACAGACCCATGGCTTCAAAACCGTGGAACATCCACATCAGTTGTGCGGCGCCATCCACCATGGCCACGTCAATGACCTGGCCCTTAGCGGAATTTGCAGTTTCCAACAACGCCGCCAGCACACCGTTGACCAACAGCATGCCGCCGCCGCCCATGTCCCCCACCAGGTTCAGCGGAGGTACCGGTTTCTCATCCTTGCGACCCATGGCATACAGGGCGCCGGTAATGGAGATGTAATTGATATCGTGTCCTGCACTCTGCGCCAGTGGCCCTTCCTGGCCCCAGCCCGTCATGCGGGCGAAAACCAGCCTCGGATTGCGCTGCAGGCAGACAGCGGGACCAATACCCAGCTTTTCACAAACGCCGGGGCGGTAGGGATCAATAATGACATCGGCATTCTCGACCATACGCAGCAGAGTTTCGAGGCCGTCAGCTTCCTTGAGGTTGATCACTACAGACTTTTTGCCGCGCGCACTCACATCCTTCATCATGAGTGCACCGGCAGCGCGGTCGATACGGATAACCTCCGCACCCATATCGGCAAGCATCATCCCCCCCATCGGGGCGGGACCTATACCGGCCAGTTCAAGCACTGTGTAACCATTGAGCGGACCCATACACGGCCTCCTTAAGCAGATTCTAAATACCCGCCGGGGACATCCGCGGCGGGTAGCTTGCAATAATCCTTACTTGGGCTGCATACGAATGCCGCCATCCAGACGAATACACTCGCCATTGATGTAGTCGTTCTCTACCAGCTGCTGCGCAAGCTGGGCGATTTCATCGGCTTTACCCAAACGTTTGGGATACAGCACCTGGCCGGCCAAGGGCTGCAGGAATTCTGCAATTTCCGGGGTCATCTCTTCCGCACCGCCCATCATCAGGGGTGTAGCAATCAGGCCGGGAACGATGGTGTTAACCCGTATGCCCAGCACTGCCAGGTCGCGGGCAATCGGCAGGGTCATACCCACCACGCCGCCTTTGGATGCAGAGTAAGCCGCCTGGCCGACCTGGCCTTCGTAGGCCGCCACCGAAGCGGTGTTGATGATGACGCCGCGGCCACCATCATCGTTGAGCACATTGTTATCTGCCATCTGCTCTGCGCACAGGCGCAGCACGTTAAACGTACCCACCAGGTTGATCTGCAGAATGCGATTGAACTCATCCAGCGGGAAGGGCCCCTTTTTGCCCATGGTGCGTATGGCGTTGCCAGTTCCGGCAAAGTTGCAGCAGATGTGAATCGCCCCGAATGCATCCATAGCAGCGGCAATACCTGCCTGTACAGACTCTTCACTGGTAACGTTAACGTTGCAGAAAACCACACTGCCGGGAAATTCTTCCACCAGCTGGTTGCCCTTCTCTTCGTTCATATCGAAGATCGCGATCTTGGCGCCATTGTTGGCAAAGCGCTTTACCGTCGCGCGACCCAGGCCAGATGCGCCACCGGTGATTACTGCTACTTTGTCTTTCAGATCCATATTAATTCTCCTGAATAGTTGTGATTACTGTCATTAGAAAAAGGGCTTAAAAGTTTCGGGTATTAAATGGAGCAAAATCATCGCCCAGGAAGTCCCGGCTGATAATGATCTTCATTACCTCAGAACTACCCGCGTAAATCGTGGAAATTTTGGCATCAGTATACTGCCTGCTAATGGGGTACTCATCCATGTAGCCGTTGCCACCATGCAACTGCACACCGAGTTCAGCCACCGCCACCTGTAATTCGCTGGTCAGCAATTTTGCCTTGGCCGCATCGATAGCGGTCAGTTGGCCCGCGTTGAAAGATTTCACACACTGATCCACATACACCTGCGCAAAGTCCAGTTCCGAACGTGTTTCCGCCAGCTTGAACTGGGTGTTCTGGAAGGCGGCAATGGGCTTACCAAACGCTTTGCGCTCCTTGACGTAATCCAGTGTCAGGTTCCACGATAACTGGGCTGCGGACAAATAGCCGACAGCGCCAATCAGGCGTTCTTCTGCCAGACCTTCCATAAGATAGATAAAACCTTTACCCGGCTCACCCAGCACATTGGCCTTGGGCACTTTGACATCATTGAAAAACAGCTCGGCGGTATCCTGGGCTTTCAAACCCATCTTGACGAGGTTGCGCCCTCGCTCAAAACCTTCCATACCACGCTCAAGAATAAAAAGCGTCATGGCATGGGGGTTGTTATCCGGATCGTTTTTGGCGGCGACAATCACCACATCGGCGTTGATGCCATTGGAAATGTAGGTCTTTGAGCCATTGAGCAGCCAGTGATCATCATGCTCGACGGCGGTAGAGCGCATTCCGGCAAGGTCACTTCCGGCATCCGGCTCAGTCATCGCAATCGCCAGGATACTCTCCCCGCTGGCGCATTTTGGCATGATGCGCTGGCACTGTTCTTCATTGCCGAAACGCGTGAAATAAGGCCCTACCAGGCGACTGTGCAGGGTGTTATACCAGTCACCTACCCGGGCATAAGCGGATTCTTCCATGATGATCTGCTCAAAGCGGAAGTCCGGGTCGCCCGTACCGCCATACTGTTCCTCGGGCCATACCATCAAAAAGCCCTGTTCACCGGCTCGACGGAAAGCTTCACGGTCAACAATTCCAGCCTCACGCCACGCCTCCATATGTGGCACAATCTCCGTGGCGAGAAACTTGCGATAGGCATCGCGAAACATATTTTGTTCTTCGGTGAACTCTCGTTGCAGCATGGTGCGCCCCCTGGGGACAGTAAAATCGGCGGCCAACAGTATGGTTAGGGCTCGGCAGGCCAACAATGACCTGCCCCGACAAATAAATTGACTTGAAAGTACAGCCCGGTTTCGAGGCTGCCTGGGACCAAAAATGGAGCAGATTCACCCCGAACACTGGGCCTTCATGAACTTTGGGCTGATCTTCCTGATCACCTGCACCCAGATGCTGGTGGTCTACGTGCTCAGCGATTCCAGCAACCCCACCCCCGGCCTGGGCCTTTACACCGTGTACTTCATGGCGGCGCTGCTGGGATGGATCGCTTTCACCCTGCAGCAGGTTGCCGACATTCCCATGGTCGTGGATGTTCCCTCTGTGGCATCGATTCTAAACACCTTCATACTGTTCCTCGCGGCCGGCCAACGCGCGGGCATCCGCTACGGGCGAATTCCATTGGCTGCGATCTGCCTGGTAGCTTGCCTGAGCGTGTTCTTTATCTCGCCAGAGCACATGTTCGTTGTTCAAACCGCCACAGCGGCTTGCTTCTTTGCCGCAGTCGGCATGCTGTGCGGCTGGCGCAGCTGGCACAAAAATAATATGGGCGATGCTATTATCGCCTTCGGCGCTTTATTGATGGTGATAGGCGTCCCCCTGGCACTCTACCAACTGCTGGTGCAGGACAATCCTGTCAGTGCCCTGTCGATAGCCTTTGGTGTGCACAGCGCCGCTTATACCTTGGTGGCCATGGGCTTCCTGGCAAGCGTATTGATTGAGTATCAACAACATCTTTCACATCTGGCTACCCAGGATCCCCTCACCCGCCTGCTGAATCGCAGGGGCTTGGAGAGCGCCCTGCAGATTACCCTTGCCCATGCGGCGCGTCAGCAATGGGCCACCTCGGCGATTATGGTCGACATCGATCGCTTCAAGGAAGTTAATGACAACTTTGGCCACGATACCGGCGACCAGGTGATACGGCAGGTCGCGCAATTCCTGCTGCGCCTGAGCCGCAACAGCGATGTGGTTGCGCGCACCGGGGGCGAGGAATACCTGATCATTCTGCCCGATACCGGCCTCGATGCAGCCCGGTTGCTGGCCGAACGCATCCGCTTCGCCATTGCCGAACGGCCGCTGGTAGTCAATCAGCAGAGAATTCCGATCACCGTCAGCCTGGGGGTAGCCGGTGTCCTGGGCCAGGTCGACCTGGACATGCTCACCGCGGAGGCTGATCGTGCCATGTATCTGGCCAAACGGGGTGGGCGCAATCGTGTTGCCTCTGTGGAAAGCAAGCCCATCCACCTCAGCACCCGAGCCAGCCAGGCCTGAAGAAGTCGATGCGCGACCTGTCCATTTCCGTCTATTTTGCCCGCGCGGTACTCAAACATGCCGTCGCACACGGCCTGGATCCCATCAGCCTGCTGCGCAAAAGCCGGATATCTCCCCGCCTACTGCTGGAGGACGACGCGCGCATTTCAATTGAACGCTTTGCGGACCTGCAGGTGAACGCCATGCTGGCCATGGGGGATGAGGCACTGGGCTACGCCAGCAGGCGTATACCAGTCGGCTGTTGGTCAATGATGTGCCATGCGGTGATTGGCTGTGAAACCCTGGGACAGGCGCTCAGTCGCTACTGTCGCTATTTCCAGCTGTTTGAATTTGATGTTTGGCCCTCCCTGGAGGAGGACGGCGACACGGCGCGGATTCGCCTGGTGTCGAATGACCCAAACCATGGTTACATCCCCTACTTCAGCGAGTCAATGCTGTTCAATGCACACCGCTTCGCCAGCTGGCTGGTGCAGGAGCACCTGCCTATCCAGGTCGTGCAACTTAACTACGCGCCGCAGGCCCAACCGATGGACTACCGCCACATGTTCCTCGCCAACCCGGTGGAATTCGAGCAGCCCAATGCGCAATTGGTACTGTCCAGGACGCTATTGGAGAAACGGGTGACGCAAAATGAGACCTCACTGCGCCATTTCTTGCGCCACCCGCTACTGATCATGCTCACCCAGGACTACGCGCAAAACAGCTGGACCTCGAAGGTCCGGGACATCGTGCGCCGCAGGCTGAGCGATATCCCTGAATTGAATCATGTTGCCGCCACCCTGGAAGTCCATCCACAAACATTGCGCAGGCGTCTGTCTGCCGAAGGCACCACTTTCAAGGAGATCAAAAACCAGGTGCGTCGCGATACGGCCCTGCATTTTTTGGGTAAGCAGGGCCTGAGTATTGAAGAGATCGCCCATCGGGCAGGATTCTCTGAATCCAGCGCATTTATCCGCGCCTTCAAGGGCTGGACGGGAGTCACACCCTATACCTATCGCAAGGGGATATAATTCAAGCTGATGCAGTAGGCAGCACGCCCTACATGCACTATATTTGTTTATCACCTTGAAACTACAGGAACTGATTCAGTGCGAACCACACTGCGCGTCGCTGCCATTGCCTACCTTGCCTGGCTGGTTATCGCTTTATTGATAATCACCCCGCTGCTCAACATACTGCCTCACCGTTATATTGAGAAAAACTTCGGCCGGGAGTTACACACCAAATGGGTGATTCTCAATCCCTTCAAGCTGAGCCTGGATGTAGCCGAGGCACAACTGAACGAACCGGATGGAGAGCGCTTCGCCAGCCTGTCAGAAGCTTCCGTGAACCTGTCTATGGAGTCTATCTGGCAGCCGGGCTGGGTGTTTGACACACTGCTGGTCAGTGACCTGTTCGCGAATATCGTGCGCAAACCCGCAGGAGACTTCAACTTTTCTGATATGGCAGGCAGCGAAACCGAGCCCGAGGAAGAAGAACCCGAAGACGGCGGCATCCCGGGCCTTACCGTACGTAATTTCTCCATCCACTCTGACGCTCTCGTCTATACCGATCAAACCAGGGAAAATCCCTACAGCAGTCGCTGGAATGGCCTCAAACTCCACGTCCTCGACTTGTCGACGGTGCTGGAAGAAGGCCGCCCATATAGTCTCGATGTCTACGGAGAAGCCGGTGGTAGCCTGCACTGGGAGGGCACGCTGTCCATTCCCAATGCACATAGCGAGGGCAGCCTGGCACTGGAAAACCTGAGCCTGCCGGTACTGTGGCACCTCGCCGAACCCTGGCTGGAGTTTGAAATCAAGGACGGTCGCTACGGCGCACAGGGCCTGTACGAAGTGAGTTGGAAGGATGAGGTCAGCTACCGCATCACCGAGGGCAAAATGGGGCTGACTACCGTGGATATCGTCCCCAAAGCCCCGGAGGACCTACCCGAGACTTCACTGCAGTTGAAAAGCCTTGATATTGCGGATATTACGCTGGACGGCAGCGCTGAAACAGTCGGCATAAACACGATTACCGTCGACGGCCTGGCGGTCGCCGGCTGGCAGGAGGGACAGCGCATCAGCCTGCAGGAACTGTTCCTGGGATCACAGCCCGCCGCTCCGGGAGCCGCCGCTCCGGGAGCCGCCGCTCCGGGAGCCGCCGCTCCGGGAGCCACCGCCCCGGCAGAAGCGGAAGGGGAAGCTGCAGCCGAAGAACAAGAAACTTCTGCCGAGGCCGGCTGGAGCGTCGCCCTCAACAAAGCACAACTGGTCAACAGCACTGTGCGCTGGCGTTCCGAGTTCACTGACC
>CBDTVJ010000129.1:0-9315 GCA_965363655.1 uncultured Halieaceae bacterium
TCCGATCTCTTATTCGCTGCAGGCCATCTCTGCCGAGGAAGAAGTCGCGGTCGACTATTTTGAGCGCGCACTGGATGACCCGGAGGTGCGCCACGTGTTGTGCGTTATTGACGCCACGCGGCTGGAAAAAAGCCTTTATTTTACCCTGCAGGTTATTCGTGACTGCGAGCTTCACGGTAAGCAGGTCACGGTGCTGGCGAACATGATAGACGTGCTCGACTCCCATCAGCTCGAACTGGATGTCGAGCAGCTGAGTGCCGCTCTGCAGACGCCGGTACTGCCTATCTCTGCCCGCTCCGGTAAGGGACTTGATGCCATTATCAGCAGGCTGGAGAAGGGGCCGGACCAGAATCGGCAAGACATAAGGGCTGATTTAGTTGACGCCACCGATGAGCAGTTGCGCACGGATGCCCACCGTCTGGCTCACCGTTATGGGCCAAAGGGCGATATCCTGATAAAGACGCAAAATCGGCTTGACGGTATTTTCCTGCACTCGGTCACCGGCGGTATTGCCTTTTTCGTCATCATGTACCTGTTGTTCCAGTCGATATTCACCTGGGCCGCACCCTTGATGGATGCTGTTGGGTATGTGCTGGGGGCCATGGCAGATCTCATTGTTCCCCGGATCGGTAACCAGGTGCTCAGGGACTTTACCTCCGACGCCGTATTCGGTGGTCTCGGCGCTTTTCTGGTGTTTGTGCCGCAGATATTTGTGCTGACATTTATCATCGGCCTGCTGGAGGATTCCGGCTACATGGCCAGGGCCGCGTTGATCTGCCATCAGCCCCTGCGCCTGTTCGGCCTGACGGGGAAAAGTTTTATTCCCATGTTGTCCGGTGTCGCCTGCGCTATACCCGCCATTTACGCAGCCCGGGCTATCGACTCGCCACGCAAGCGCATGCTCACCTATATGGCGATCCCCCTGATGCCCTGTTCCGCGCGCCTGCCTGTTTACACCTTATTGATTGCCGCGTTTATACCTTCCACTACCCTGTTGGGTGGCCTGATTGGTTGGCAGGGCCTGGCCATGTTTGGTATCTATTTTTTTGGCATATTCTGTGGGTTGCTGGTGACGGCACTGGTTTCCCGCACCAGTGAAGATCATTATACCGACCTGCCGTTCGTCCTGGAGCTGCCTCCCTATCGCGTCCCGGGCATACGGCCGCTGTTGCGCAACTCCCTGAACCGGGCCAAGCACTTTGTGACCAAGGCCGGTAAAATCATTTTCATGGTGACGCTGGCAGTCTGGTTTTTGGGGTACTTCCCGAATTACGGCGCCGACCTGGGCGATTCCTGGCTGGGCCATATAGGTCGACTGGTAGAGCCGCTGTTCGCGCCCCTGGGGCTGGATTGGCGTTACGGAGTGGCCATCTTTACGTCATTCCTGGCCCGGGAAGTCTTTGTCGGCACCCTGGGTACCATTTTCGGCATTGAGTCGGCGGATGAAAATATGGCGCCACTGGTGGAGCATATCCAGGCCAGCGACCTGACCATGGGTTCCGGTCTTGCCCTGCTGGTTTTCTTCGCCATTGCCCTGCAATGCGTTTCCACCCTGGCGATCCTGTCCAAGGAAAGTGAATCCAGTTCTCTGGCGATAAAAATGTTCGCGGGATACTTTTTGTTTGCCTATGCGGCGGCGGTAATGGTCTATCAGTTGGCAGGCCTGTTTACCTGATCTCTGTTTGCTGGTGGAAAACCTAGTCGGTCCTTTCGTGCTGGAATAGTTTTACTTCGGCCAGTACCAGCTGCGCCACCAGCTTTACCAGAAGTGCGTGGTTTTCCTTGCGAATGCCTTCCAGACCGGTGTTGATTTGTTGATACAAGCGGTCGCTTTCCTGATGGGGGAATTGGGCGGGGAGTTCTACCGTGAAGCTGTATTGCTCGGATTCATTGAGCTGTCCGTAGATTGCGGTCAGCTGGTTGGCGGCGAAGTCCACCAGCTTTTCATCCGCCCCCTTGGCCTGCAATAGTTCCCGTACCTGGCGATCCAGGAATGCCAGCCCCTGGGCTTGCTGTGACGGAAACTCGAGGATCTCACCCATGCTGTGCTGCCCGTGTTACTGATGAATGACTCATCATAGCGAAGGCGTCGCCGCGGGGAAAAGGGCTTTTTGCAAGTGTTTGGCGAAGGCTGTCTAGTTATGTGCCACGGTGCAGGCGGCGCATGCGACGGAGGGCGTCCGTCAGAGGGGTTTGATCAGGTTTGAGAGCTTGGGGTCTGGCGTGGGTGCGCGACGCATGATCACAATGATATTGCCAATACTCTGTACCAGCTCCGCACCGGACTGCTCACAGATCTCCTGTGCGACTTCCTTGCGCGTTTCCCGCGAGCCTACTGCCAGCTTTATCTTGATTAACTCGTGGTCGGTCAGCGCTCGATTCAGCTCAGCGAGAACGCCTTCGGACAGGCCGTTGCCGGCAACGGTGACGATCGGTTTCAGCTTGTGGCCGATGGCGCGTAGTTGCTTGATGTCCCAATTCGCTTTCTTGCTCATAGTCTTTCCAAGGTACAATGTCTTCCCACTTGCTATGTCTGCCAGCGTGGGGGCGGCTATTCTACACAAGGCGCCCCCCTGTGCAAGCCACACCGGCAAGAAAGCGAAATTACAGTGACCGCACAATGGCCAAGAAACGATCGTCCAGCAAAGCCTGGTTAAAAGAGCACAGGGATGATCCCTATGTGCAACAGGCCCAGCGCGAAGGCTATCGCTCCCGTGCCTGTTACAAGCTCCTGGAGTTGCTGCAGAAGGACAGGTTGATCCGCCCTGGAATGACAGTGCTGGACCTCGGCAGTGCGCCGGGCGGTTGGTCCCAGGTGGCGGTTGAGCGTGTGGGAGACCGGGGTCGGGTGGTGGCATCCGACATTTTGCCCATGGATAGTCTCGCCGGTGTGGATTTCATCGAGGGTGATTTTACTGAGGATGAAGTGTTCGGGCAGATTCTGGCAGCACTGGGTGAGCAGCCCATCGACCTGGTGATATCTGATATGGCACCGAACATGAGTGGCGTGAACGCGGTGGATCAGCCCCGCGCCATGTACCTGGTGGAATTGGCTCTGGATATGGCCCGCCAGGTATTGGCGCCCGGGGGTGGGTTTGTGGCCAAGGTGTTTCATGGGGAGGGCTTTGACGAGCTCTTTCGCGAGGTCAGGGGCTCGTTTGGCAAGGTGCTGACACGCAAGCCCAAAGCCTCCAGGCCCCGCTCAAGGGAGGTTTATCTGGTCGCCAAGGACTTTAACGGCGGTTGAGTGGCTGCTCAACTTGCCCCTTGAAATATGGAGAGATGGCCCCAAATGTAGTAAATTGGAGCATCGCTGCCTGCTCAATTGGGGCTATTAACCATAAGTTTCGGTTTTTATTGGTTAATTTTCCGCCATGCTCGGTGGAATTTATAGATATATTCAGGAACAAGAAGGTGTTCGTCCCGTGCCAATTGGGCAAGGACGAAGCGTATGGGAGGCCCAATGGGGGTCCCCGATGAGGAAACGGCATTGAACGATATGGTAAAAAATTTATTGCTTTGGCTGGTTATAGCCGCAGTACTGTTGTCAGTATTCAACAACTTTAATATGCAGCAGTCGCCTGAGCAGGTGGGCTATTCTGCGCTGATTGCAGAAATCCAGAGCGACCAGGTCAAGAAGGTCGTGGTGGACGGTCTGACAATTTCAGGTGAGCGCTATGACGGTTCGAACTTTGAAACCATTCGGCCCATGGTGGAAGACCCCAAGCTGATTGATGACCTGTTGGAACATAAGGTCGAGGTCGAGGGGCGCAAACCCGAGCAGCAGAGCGTCTGGACCCAATTACTGGTCGCCAGTTTCCCCATTCTTATTATCATCGCCGTGTTTATGTTTTTTATGCGCCAGATGCAGGGTGGCGCCGGCGGCCGCGGTGGTCCCATGAGCTTTGGCAAGAGCAAGGCGCGCCTGCTCGGTGAGGACCAGATTACTACTACGTTCGGTGATGTGGCCGGTGTAGACGAGGCCAAGGAAGATGTGCAGGAGCTGGTGGAGTTTTTGCGCGATCCGAGCAGGTTCCAGAAGCTGGGCGGGCGTATTCCCCGTGGTGTGCTGATGGTGGGCCAGCCAGGTACGGGTAAAACATTGCTGGCCAAGGCCATCGCCGGTGAGGCCAAGGTGCCTTTCTTTTCGATTTCCGGTTCTGATTTTGTGGAGATGTTTGTCGGGGTCGGTGCCTCCAGGGTGAGGGACATGTTCGACCAAGCCAAGAAACAAGCCCCCTGTATTATATTTATTGATGAGATCGATGCCGTGGGCCGCCATCGCGGCGCCGGCCTGGGTGGAGGTCACGATGAACGTGAACAAACCCTCAACCAGTTGCTGGTGGAAATGGACGGCTTCGAGGCGAACGATGGCGTTATCGTTATTGCTGCCACCAACCGCCCCGACGTGCTGGACCCCGCCCTGCTGAGACCGGGCCGTTTCGACCGCCAGGTGGTGGTGGGGCTGCCGGATATCCGCGGCCGTGAGCAGATACTCAAGGTGCATATGCGCAAGGTGCCACTGTCTGAAGATGTTGAGCCCTCCAAGATTGCGCGTGGCACGCCCGGTTTTTCCGGTGCCGACCTGGCTAACCTGGTAAACGAGTCGGCCCTGTTTGCGGCGCGCGCCAATGTGCGCACCGTGGGCATGCAGCATTTTGAACTGGCCAAGGACAAGATCATGATGGGCGCCGAGCGCAAGTCTATGGTCATGTCTGAAGATGAGAAGCGCAACACGGCCTACCACGAGGCGGGTCACGCGATTGTCGGCCGACTCTCGCCTGAGCACGATCCGGTTTACAAAGTGAGCATCATCCCCCGGGGCCGGGCTCTGGGGGTAACCATGTTCCTGCCGGAGGAAGATCGCTATAGCCACAGTCGCCGACACATCATCAGTCAGATTTGCAGTCTGTTTGGTGGTCGTATCGCCGAAGAAATGACACTGGGCCGCGATGGTATTACCACCGGGGCATCCAATGATATCGAGCGCGCCACCGGGATAGCACGCAAGATGGTTACCCAGTGGGGGCTGTCGGAGAAAATGGGGCCGCTGATGTATGACGAGGCAGCCGAGGAGGTTTTCCTCGGCCGCAGCGCCGGTCAGCAGCACCAGGGTATTTCTGATGAGACCGCCACCCAGATAGACAAGGAGGTGCGGGCGATTATTGATGAGTGCTACGCCACCTCCCAGCGCCTGCTGGAAGCGAATATCGATAAGTTGCACGTGATGGCCCAGGCTCTCATGCTCTACGAAACAATTGATGCTGAGCAGATCGACGACATTATGTCAGGGCGCGAGCCCAGGGAACCCAAAGACTGGAATAGTTCGGGAGGGAACGATACCCCCGAGGCCGATGCCAGCACCGAGCAAGATGACGCCGGCAGCAGTCCGATTGGTGGGCCCGCCGGCGAGCACTGATTCCGGCCCCAGTGCCTTTACCTCAACACTCGGGCGCTGCGGTGCTGCAATGCGCTGGTCGCCCGCTGGATCTTTCCCGCCCTGCGGTCATGGGCGTTATCAACACCACTCCCGATTCCTTTTCTGACGGCGGTACCCTTTATCGGGGCGCGCAGCTCGACCTTGCTCAGGCCATGCAGCGGGCCCGTGAGATGGTGGCTGCGGGGGCGGCCATCCTTGATATCGGCGGGGAATCCACCCGTCCCGGTGCCAGGCAGGTCTCGACGGCGGAAGAAATGGATCGAGTGTTACCTCTGGTGGAACGCATATCTGCCGAGCTGGAGGTAGTGATTTCAGTGGATACCAGCTCTCCACAGCTGATGGTGGAGGCCGCAGAGGCGGGTGCCGGCCTGTTGAATGACGTGCGCGCCCTGAGCCGTGAAGGTGCCCTTGAGTCCGCCGCTGCAACGGGTTTGCCCATCTGCCTTATGCATATGCAAGGAGAGCCTGGCACCATGCAGGCAGCTCCCGTTTATACGGATGTGGTGGCAGAAGTAGGTGAGTACCTGGAATCCAGGGTGCTGGCATGTGAGCGCCACGGTATTGGCCGGGAGCGATTGTTATTGGATCCCGGATTTGGCTTTGGCAAGACCGTGAAGCACAATATGGAATTGTTGCGTGGGCTGCCCCGATTGGTGGAGCGCGGTTACCCTGTGCTGGTGGGGTTATCACGCAAATCGTTGATCGGCAAACTGCTTGGCAGGGATATGGAGCAGCGCCTTCCGGCAAGCCTGGCGCTCGCGATAATGGCGGTGGAGCGCGGCGCCGCCGTGATTCGAACGCACGATGTTGGTGCAACCGCAGATGCTGTGGCGATGTGGGTGGCTTTGGAGGACTTGGAGACTAATGGCTAAGCGTTATTTTGGTACGGATGGTATTCGCGGGACAGTCGGGGACTTTCCGATTATGCCGGACTTTATCCTCAAACTGGGCTGGGCCTGTGGACGGGTATTTGCGCGCAATTATGAAGGCGAGGGTCGCTGCCTGGTTATCATCGGCAAGGATACCCGGGTCTCTGGCTACATGTTCGAATCCGCGCTGGAGGCCGGGCTGGTAGCCGCCGGGGTCGATGTGAAATTACTCGGGCCGATGCCCACGCCTGCTGTCGCGCTGATGACCCGTACCCAGAACGCGGAAGCGGGTATTGTCATCAGTGCCTCCCACAATCCCTTCTATGATAACGGCATCAAGTTTTTTGGCGCGGACGGCTCGAAACTGCCTGACGAGATTGAGTATGCCATCGAGGCTGAACTGGATAAACCGCTTACCACGGCACATTCCCGGGATATCGGTAAAGTGGTGCGAGTGGAGGATGCCGCTGGCCGCTACACCGAATTTTGCAAGTCCACTGTGCCCGAGGGCTTCAACCTGCGCGGCCTGAAAATTGCCCTCGATTGTGCTCATGGTGCCACCTATCACATCGCCCCCAGCGTTCTCAGTGAGCTGGGCGCGGAAGTAATCAGCCTCGGTGTGCAACCAGACGGTTTCAATATCAATAGAGGCGTTGGCTCAACTGATATGGACGCGCTGGCGAAACTCGTCGTGGAGCAGGGTGCAGACATCGGCATCGCCTATGACGGTGATGGCGATCGTGTGTTGATGGTTGATGGGCAGGGTGGCCTGGTGGATGGTGATGAGCTGGTATACATCATCGCCATGTACCGCCTGGCAGTAGGCACCAGTGATCCGGGTGTTGTGGGCACCCAGATGTCTAACCTCGGGCTGGAACTGGCCCTACGCGATGCCGGCTTGCAGTTTGCCCGGGCCCAGGTTGGGGATCGATATGTGAAAGCGCTGATGGAAGCCAATAGCTGGTTACTGGGAGGGGAGTCTTCCGGGCACATAATTTGCTCCAACGTGACTACCACGGGTGACGGTATCGTGGCCTCGCTGCAGGTATTAATGGCGCTGAAGGCGGCTGATGGCGACCTGGCGGCATTGCGGAAGGGGATTACCATGTACCCCCAGACCATGATCAATGTCACCGTGAGTGGCAAGGTCAATCTGGCGGATTATCCCGAGATAAATGCGGCAGTTGAAGCTGTGGAGAAGCAGTTGGGCGATCAGGGCAGGGTGCTGTTGCGTCCCTCCGGTACCGAGCCCAAAGTACGCGTAATGTTGGAGGGTCAGGATCCGGAGGAAGTGGCGACACTGTGTGCAGGATTGGCCGCAGAGGTTGAGCGAATCCTGTCTTGAGATACGCAGTTTCATAATCGACTCCGTTTATAAGCGGGGGATCTTTCTTGTCACCAGCGGCTATCTTGGTTAAGATTGCGGCCGCTTTTTTTACCAGGGGTCTCTAATGCGTCAAGCACTTGTTGTAGGTAACTGGAAAATGCATGGCTCCCTGGCCAGCATGGATACTTTGCTGGGTGAATTGCTGGGTGCGGAATTGTCGCCGGGGACCGAAGTGGCGGTCTGTCCCACCTATGTGCACCTGCCGCGAGCACTGGCACTGTGCACCGGTTCGCTAATTGCGGTAGGAGCACAGGATTGCAGTCATACCCACTCGGGCGCGTATACGGGCGAGGTGGCTCCGGCCATGTTGGCCGATCTGGACTGCCGTTGGGTGATTCTGGGGCACTCGGAACGACGCCAGTATCACGGTGAGTCCGATGAACTGGTAGCTGCAAAGATGGCTGCAGCGGTAGAGGCTGGTTTATGGCCTATTGTCTGTGTCGGTGAGAGCCGTGAGCAGCGCGAAGCTGGTGCCGCCGAAGAGGTCGTGGCGGCGCAGTTGCAGGGCGCCCTGGGCGGTCAGGGGGATATGGATGCCCTGGTGGTCGCTTATGAGCCAGTATGGGCTATAGGCACAGGCCTTACCGCTACGCCAGAGCAGGCGCAGGACATGCACGCATTTATTCGCCAATGCCTGGAGGGCATTGCGGGGGTGGAAGCGAGCAGTACACGCTTACTGTATGGCGGAAGTGTGAAGCCGGGTAATGCGGCCCAGTTGTTTGCCGGGCCTGATATTGATGGCGCCCTTGTTGGTGGCGCTGCCCTGGTCGCCGGAGATTTTGCGGCGATTGTGAACGCAGCGTCTGAGTGATACCAGACGCGATAAAAGAATTGAAAGTGTCCCCCGGAGGGACTTGAAGTATGGAACAGATTATTTTGGTTTCCCACTTGCTGGTAGCGCTGGCCATTATTGGCCTGATTATGTTGCAGCAGGGCAAAGGCGCGGATATGGGTGCCTCATTTGGCGCCGGCGGCGCCCAGACCTTGTTTGGCTCGGACGGCAGCGGCAACGTGCTGACGAAGGCGACAGCCCTGCTGGTAGCCCTGTTCTTCGCCAGTAGTTTTGGCCTGGCCCTGCTGGCCAACCAGAAGTCGGTTACAGTAGATGAGCTGGATCTGGCGATACCCGCAGCGGTTGAAGCCGAGGTTCCCGCTATTGTGGAAGAAGAATTCCCTGTGTTGGAGGACGATGTTCCTGTGGCTGCAGGTTCCGCAGAGGATGATCTCCCCAGCCTCGATTAATTGAACAAAGACTTAGCCGAAGTGGTGGAATTGGTAGACACGCTATCTTGAGGGGGTAGTGAGCTATGCTCGTGCGGGTTCAAGTCCCGCCTTCGGCACCATCTCTAAAACGGGCCCGGACACCAGGAAGCTCCAGTGGCGATGGCCCGGCGAATGAGCTCGAAAATTAGTGTATTTTTAGCTGCCCACACGGTTGACCGGGCAGGGTGCGATACCTATAATGCACAGCCTCGAATTTGGGCCCTACAGACGAGAAGGGCGCAACGTAACTTGCCAAGGGGCTCGTTACAATCGAGGAAGTTTTGATGCGGGGTGGAGCAGCCTGGTAGCTCGTCGGGCTCATAACCCGAAGGTCGTCGGTTCAAATCCGGCCCCCG
>CBDTVJ010000130.1:0-9208 GCA_965363655.1 uncultured Halieaceae bacterium
CCGAGCGAGATGAGCCTGGTGGATAATAGTCGCTGGACTGCCTATATCAACCCGGAACCTGTGCACACGGTGGTATACCGCAACCCCCTGGAGATCGCTATTTCACCCTGGTGGAACCTGGACGCGGACTACCTTGATGTGACCGAGGCGTATCGACAGGAATTGATCGATTTCAAGAACGGTTTCTATTCGCCCCTCGTGCTGACTGCTGCCCAGTTGGCTATGCGCGGTGGCAGGTCGACACTGACTCCCACAACAACGGGTGCATCCACCGCCACTGCCCACTATCACTTTGTGATAGAGGATCCAGAAGCCTTACTGGCAAGCGTGGGCGCGCAGGGCAAGTTCACTCCCGTGGCAATTTCCCTGGATGACAAGGGTTCGCCAGGTTTCTACCTGACGCTTGCAGTCTCTATGCGCGAAGATGACCCCTGTGGCCTGCGTGCTGCTTGGTCGACCTATATCCTGAACGAGAAAAACCGCCCCCGGACCCTGCAACTTGATGGCTTCAGTAGCGATGCCTGCCTCGATCCGGTTGCATTACTTGGCCTGCCGGCAGTGGTACAGCAGGCAGTTGAGGGGACGCAGTTAAAGACCCGGATATCTTCACCCCTGAACCGTTTTGAGGCGACACTGGATTTAAGCCGCAGTGCAGAGGTAGTGCCGGGGCAGGACTGGGTAGAAGCGGGGGACCAGGTATGTTCGCTGAACGGTATCTGTGACTATACTTTCTACGACGGTCAGACCCTGGTCCACCCGGCCCAGCGGATAGATTTTGGTGGCATCACCGTGGCAGAGATGGCAACTCCCTGGAACGATTTTATCGATACCGAACCCGCCGAGGTAACGGTTCGGCAATTTCCAGCTATTCGTGGTATTAATCGCTGGCGGGACGTGCCACCTTTTGGCACCCAGTAACGCTTTTAGTCGAATAAGAGAGATAAACGATGACACAGCCTTTCCCGGACAATGTATTTTTAAGCGGCCCCATGGCCCCGTCGGGCATTGAGTGTGATGCCCCGGACCTGGTCATCGAGGGTGAACTGCCTGCTGACTTGCAGGGCGTGTACTTCCGCAACGGTCCCGATCCCCTGTACCCGCCGAGGGAAGGGGATGAATATCACTGGTTTCATGGTGATGGCATGATTCAGCGTTTCGAATTCGGCAATGGCCGTGTGTCCTGGAAAAACCGCTGGGTGCGAACAGAGAAATATGAGCTGGAACGTGCTGCGGGTAAATCCCTGTTCGGTGTTCTGGGTAATCCGCTGACCGCTGATCCCGCTGTGGCCAACGAGCATTACAACACAGCCAATACACACGTGGTTTGGCATGGCAATCGGTTGATGGCCCTGATGGAGGGGACCATAGCGGCTGAACTTGAGCCCGAGTCATTGGCTACCATTGGCAATTTCGATTACGACGGTAAAATCAGCGGGCCGATTACTGCCCACCCCAAAATAGATCACCAGACCGGTGAGATGGTGTTTTTCGGCAACCAGGCCAAGGGCCCCTTCACTGAGTTCGTGCGTTTTAACGTGGCGGACAAGCATGGCAAGTTGATCAAGGACGAAATGATTGAGGTGCCTTTCGCTTCCTTTGTTCACGATTTTTTTGTCACTGAAAAGTACGTAGTCTTCCCGATCTTCCCTTTGGCCTTCAACCTTGAACAGGCTATGAGCGGCGGCATCCCCATGGCCTGGGAGCCTGACAGGGGAACACACTTTGGCGTTATGCCGCGCGATGGTACTGCCGCCGATGTGAAATGGCACAGTATGGATCCCCGCTGGAGCTTTCACATGGTCAACGCCTGGGATGAAGACGGCGCGATCAAGGTTGATATCTGTGCTTCCAATGCCAGCCAGTTCGCGCCCAAACTCGATGGCACCATGGCCACGGCGGAGGAGGGGGTCAGGCCAACGCTGCGTCGCTGGACTATTGATGTTGGAGGCACCACCGATACAGTCTCCGAGGAGATGCTGGACGACATGTCCTGTGAATTCCCGCGCACGGATGACCGCTATATGACCCGCGCCTACCAACAGGCCTATCTGGTGGGTGGTCACGGTGAGGAGCTGATTTTCAATCGCCTGTTACATCACAACATGCAAACAGGAGCTCGTAAAATCTGGGGTGAGGACAGTTATTTCCTGGGGGAGCCGATTTTGGCGCCGCGCTCCAAGGATGCCGATGAGGGTGATGGCTATATCCTGAACCTGGCCCATAACCGGGCCACCGAACTCACCGAGTTACTGATTTTTGCAGCGGATGATATCGAGCAGGGCCCCGTGTGCAAGGCGAAGTTGCCGCTGCGTATCCCCTCAGGTTTTCACGGCACCTGGGTCGGTGCCTGATTAAGTCCAGGGTAACCGATAAAGGTTACCCCGTTATTGCCAGTGTTTACTTGCCCTTGAATACAGGTGGTCTGCGCTCCACTCTGGCAGTCAGCCCTTCCATGAAATCCTCGGTGCCCATGAGTGTGGCCAACGCTTCATTTTCCAGGTCCAGTGCCGCGCTGAATGCCGCCATGTGTGGAGCGTGCATGATGCGTTTCATCTCGCGGATAGCCAGGCTGGGTCCATGGGGAGGTATTAGTTGCAGGGTTTTCTCCCTGGCATAGCTTAGTAGCTCGTCATGGGGCAGTACCTTGTTGGCGATGCCCAGTGCTACGGCCTGTTCGGCGCTGATGCGTTCAGGGTAGAACAGAAGCTCCTTGGCTTTCTGGAACCCCAGCAGGCGCGGTAGCAGGAAGGTGGAAGAAAGTTCTGCGGCGATGCCCAGCTTGGCAAAGGGCAGTTGTATCCATGCGTGCTCCGACATGTAGATCTGGTCCGCAGCGGCCAGGCTCAGGGTGAAGGCGCCGCCAATCGCCAGGCCATTGATCGCAGCGATTACTGGCTTATCGCACTGGTAGAACTTCATCGTGGTGCGGCGCTGGGCAATATCAGACGTGTCGATGTCCTGCATTACTTCTTCGGACACACCCTCAAAGGCGTCTGGGTTGAAGTAGCCTCCGCTACTGAACGCTTCCTTGGTCGGATCGTCCGAGTTGGGGTCCCGCGCACCGGTCAATATCATGGCGTGGGCCGAGTCGTCCGCTTGAAAGTGATCCACAGCATAGTAGATTTCAAGAAATGTCACCGCGCTGAGGGCATTCTTGCGCGCAGGTGTATTCAAGGTCAGCGTTACAATACCCGCTGCGTCCTTGTCGTAGGTAATATCCCTGAAATCTTTGGTTTCCATATGCGGCTCGTTGTTTTTCTGTTGAGTAAATTGAATGCGATGATCAGTTGGTAAGCAGGCATTCTGGAGGGGATGGATTGAATTGGCAACAGGTACTGGCCTTGGGTATTGCCCTTATGAAGGCAGTTTTTTGCTACCGCAATTGTGTGATACTGCCTGAGAATAGCTGGCCCTGAGCAGTGCTGTTTAGTTGCTGGAGACTAGAATTTCCAGCGCAGGGTCATGCCAATCGTGCGCGGTTTATTGATCGATACGCGTTGTTTTGAGCCCCAGCGATTGCTATAGAACTGCTTGGCGACCTCGTCGGTGATGTTGTTCACGTAGAGGGTGCCGCTCCATTGCTGTGCATCAAGCCCCATACGCAGGTTGCCGATATTGTAATCCGGCTGGTCCGTTGCTCCCTGGGTAAACACGATGGATTCTGTGCCGTTGAGTGAATTCACCGAGTCGCCGACATAAGACCAGTCCAGTCGCACGTAGGGTTCTGCGTCCAACCACTGTTGCGCGAAGGTGTACTGCACTGCAATACTACCCTTTTCCTGCGGTGTGATGGGCAGGTCTGTACCGTTTTCTACATCGGCAATGACTTCACCACCTGCGGACAAAATGGTGTTGTCTTCAGAGATCTCAGCATTGATGATGCCCACATTGGCACTGATGTTCCAGCCCGCCGCCGGGAGCCAGGTGAGTTCCGCTTCGAAGCCCTCAATTTCTGCTTCCGAGAAGTTGACGATGGCCAGGGAGAATATATCCGGATCGTTTACCTGGATCTGTATGTCTTCCCACTTCATGTAATAGGCCACTGCGTTAAAGCGCAGGCTGTTATCGAACCACTCGCTCTTCAGGCCCACTTCGAAATTTTTCAGTTTGTCCGAGTCGTAGTCCTCGGGCAGTACCGACTTGGCGCGCAGTGGGTTGGTGCCGCCACTGCGGAAGCCCTCGGAGTAAGTAGCGTAGGTCATGACATCATCATTGATCTGGTAGGTGACGTTTAACTTGGGTACCCAGTCGTCCTCGCTAAAATTGTTGTTGCTGTTGTTATAGAGGTAATCGCGCTCCACATTGACCTTGTTGCCCTCCAGCAAGTCGCCCTGCTGCAGCCCGTACTCCTGCTCGTGGTTATACCAGCGCGCACCCGCTGTGAAGCTCAGTTTGTCCGTTGCCGCCCAGGTGAATTCGCCGAATAATGCCGTCTGCTCGATTTCCAGGTCATAGGCACCGAAAAACCAGTTATTGGAGCCGCTGTTGTGGAAGGTGTCGTAGTTCGGGTTGTAGTCGGGGGAGTTCGCCTGGTAGTTAAGCAAATCATAGCCCTGGTTGGCGTAGTACTCGGTGTCACTGAAATCCCGTACTTCGGAGGTGTTGAGCTGGGTTCTGTCCAGCTTGCCGTAGAAAAATCCAACAAGGCCGCTCCAGCGGCTGTCCGAGTCAGCGGGAGTCGTGAGGCGACCCTCCACCGTCCAGCGTTCATCCTCCTGGTCCTGGACGACAAAGCCGCGCGGCGCGCCAGTGAAGTCGTAGATGACCGTATAGTCTTCGTAGGCACTGTTGAAATAGGTCGGGTCTTGCTGCTGGTCGAAGTCGTGCAGGTAGTCGCTGGCGTCCGCCTCGTAGGTCAGGTCGCGGTGGAAGTAGCTGCCGGTCAGTACCGTATCGGCGAAACCGAGCTTACCCTCCAGGCTGAGACTGAGCTGGTACCAGTTATCCTTCAGGTCCTCATTCTCAAAACGTACCTGCTGGCGCTCGCCGACATCCAGGTTGACATCGCCAAAGCCGTCGACATCCAGGTTCTGGATAATACCGGCGATATCCACTGTCCAGTCATCATTGACGAACCAGCGCAGGGCTGCACGGCCGCCAATGGTTTTGCTTGAATTGACATCATCATCGACACGGTTGGCGTTATCAAAGCGGTCGCGCACCGGGAGGCCAGCCGCGATGCGGTTGTCCTGCCACTTGTCATCCTGGGCCTGGCCCAGCACATTGTCGATGTAGCCAGCCTCGTCGCTGTGAAAGCCAACCAGGCGGATAGCGAGTGTGTCCTCGATGATGGGAATATTGATCATTCCCGAGATGTCGTTGTCCAGATCGTCGCTGTCCTCGACGTAGGCCGCGCTGCCTTCTACCCAGCCGTTCATCGCGGTGGGGTCAGCCTTGTTGGTGATGATCCTCAGGGTCCCTGACTGGGAGGCGTCACCGAACAGCGTACTCTGGGGGCCGCTCAGGGCTTCGACCCGCTCTATGTCGATCAGGCGAGGGTCGGGGTTGAGGCCAGCCTGGGTGATGGGTGACTCGTCAAGGTAGACACTGGCCGACGGATTGGTGCCGTACTGGATCCCGGATGCTGCGACACCCCTGAATACCACTGAGGTGCCTGCGGGCTCGCGCCGTGCGAAAGCCAGGCTGGGGATTTTATTGACGTAGTCGTCCAGTACCACGAAGCCCTGGCGCTGGATGTCATCGGTGGTGAAAGCGGTTATGGCCTGAGGCAGGTCCTGCAGGTTGGACTTGCGCTTATTGGCGGTCACTATGACCTCTTCCAGAGCCTGCTCCTGGGCCTGTGTAGTTGGCGCGGCGCCCAGCACGGCGGAAACCATGAGGGCGAGGGTTTTTTTCCGACCCGGAATTTGTTCTGCAAGGGGGAGGACTGGCGAATTGTTTTTATTATTAATAGCCATTGCCTGTACAAAAAGCGCCCCTATCAGCAAATCCTAATGTAACCGGGTGTAAATGCCAAGTGACTTGTGGCCTGGCCTGCGCTCGGTGATCACTCTTTCGCGGGGGTCAGTTGACTGCATCCGGAGTGCAACATAACCTGCAGCCTGCACTTGAATCGATAAGAGTTTCCGGGAAAACCTGTCATGGATATCGGCGTTCCTCTGCGTGAACTGGGCGAGTACGACATCAGCGCCCTGCGGGACATTATTCTGGCCCAGGATGAGGACGCCTGGTTGGGCAATACCTGCCGGCAGCAGCAGTACGACGTGCACCAGATGACCAATTCCATCGTGATGATTTTCACGGATGGCTCAGGCTGGCCCCAGATCGAGGTGCAACGCGAAGCAGGCTGGGATTTGTTGGCAGAGCAGGCCGTGCCGCTGATGCATCGCATATTGGCCGATCACTATCCCTTGGGCGGCACGATTGTGCGCGCCATGGCCGCTCGGCTGGAGGCCGGGGGTGTTATCAAGACGCACCGGGACAAGCACCCCTCGTTCCATTACGGTCACCGCATCCATATTCCCATCGTTACCAATCCCCGGGTGCGTTTCATGATCGACGGCCGGCCCTATAAGCTGGAAGTGGGCAATGTTTACGAGATCAATAACCAGCAGCAGCACAGCGTCATGAACAAGGGCAAGGAGGGGCGCATCAATTTTATTTTTGACTATATTCCCCCCCAGCACCTGGGTCGGGAGGTCGCCAACGCGTGACCACACTGATCGCCACCTCTGTGGTCCGGGGCAGTCACCAGGGCGAGAGTCACGGTGGTGTTTACCTGGTAGACCTGGACGGCCAGTCTATTGAGCAGGTTATCGACTGGAGCACTGCGGATATCGATTGGCAGGGGCGCGGCTGGGACCGGGGCCTGCGCGGTATCGCCTTTGATGGCGAGAGGGTGTTTATTGCCGCGAGTAATGAGCTATTTGTTTATACCCCGGATTTCGAGTTGCTGGGCTCTTACCGCAACCCCTATCTCATGCATTGCCATGAGATCGCCGTCTACCATAGGCGCCTGTACCTCACGTCCACTGGCTTCGACGCAGTGCTTGGCTTCGACCTGGACGACAACCGTTTTTGCTTTGGCCTGAATATTGTCGCGGTGGGCAGCGGCTACCAGGGTGGTCCTTTTGATCCTGATAGCGAGAACGGCCCATCACCTGGCAATTTGTTGCACCTGAATAACGTGTATTGCGACGCGTCCGGTCTGTATATGAGTGGACTCAAAACCGGCGCCTTGATACGTTTTGATGGTCGCACCCTGGGTCGCGTCGCTACTTTGCCGAAGGGGCTGCACAACGCCCGCCCCTTTGGAGACGGGGTGTTGTTCAATGACACGGAGGCGGACCGGGTGCGGCTGGTATTGCCGGACCGGGAAGTCAGTTTTAAGGTGCCCATGATCGATGCGGCGGACCTGACGCATACAGAGCTTGATGATTCCCGCATAGCGCGGGTGGGCTTCGGACGGGGCCTGTGTGTCATCGATGACAATCTGCTGGCAGCTGGTTCCTCGCCATCGACCATTGCGCTACACGACCTGGAGGCAGCGCGCACCCGTGGCATCGTCACCCTCAGCCATGACCTACGCAACGCCATTCACGGTTTGGAGGTCTGGCCCTTCGCCTGAGCGGATTACCCGTCGTCTGCTATTGGTTCCAGCACTTCCAGCAGTTCCTCCAGATGGGTTTCGTAATTACGCCAAAAGCCCACTCCGGAGGTATAGATTGGCTGGCGCACCTGCTCGGAGCTGGCGGTGCGCACCGCGCGGTCGGTGGCGTGGTAGTGCAGGCAGCTGTCCTCCCAGGGTAATTCCAGGTAGTCGAGAATGCGCCGCACCTGTGTCTCAAGGTCTGCCACGGTATCTTCATACTGCACCCGCAGCACCCGCCCGGGTAGCATCTCGTCCCAGTGACCCATCATGCGCCGGTACTGCAGGCAGTACTCGCCGATGTCATTCTGGTCGTAGCTGAAGGTCTGCCCCTTGGCGTACAGCTGCTTCAGGTTGCCTACGCAGGCGTCCAGGGGGTTGCGGCGGGCGTCGATGATTTTTGCGTTGGGCAGGATGCTGTGGATGAAGCCGATGCTGGGGAAGTTATTGGGCATCTTGTCGATAAATCGCGGGGTGCCTTCCAGCCTGTGCCGGGCCGCCAGATCAACATAGTCCTGACCCAGGCGGTGAAAGTGGTGGGCTTCCAGTTCATTCAGCACCCCAGGGTACTTCATGCCGTCAGCGCGATTAAGGTTCAGGGATTTACTGAGGCGGCCGATGTAGGGCAGTTCGCTGGTGCCCTCTACCTGGCTGTGGCTGGCGATGATCTGCTCTACCAGGGTAGAACCGGAGCGGGGCAGGCCCAGGATAAAAATCGGGGATGGGTCGGGATTTCCCATTCCTGTGGTACGCGCTGCGAAATCAGCATTGAAGCATTCGATTAGCTCATCGTTGGCGGTTTCAGTCTGTACCGGGTCATAGCTGACCAGCATGCGTTGTTTGACGTTGCCCTGCTCGTAGTAATTCCAGGCGCGGTCATAGTCCTGGCGGTGTTCATAAGCCCGCGCCAGGGCAAACAGGAAATTCACCCGGGAACTGTCGGCCAGGTGCTCGCCTTCCAACTGCAGCTGCATGTCCTCGATCTCGGTATCTTCGAAGCGGTAGGTCTTGAGGTTGGCCAGGCTGTAGTAGGCCTCCCCGAAGTCCGGTTCAAGTTCCAGGCAGCGCCGATACGCGGCGATACCACCCTCCTGATCGCCCAGGGTTTTCAGCATATGGCCCAGGCCCAGCCAGGCACCGGCGTGTTTGGGCGCCAGGTCCAGGCAGCGCCGGTAGGCCGCCGCCGATTCCTCTGTCATCGCCGCAGGCGCCAGTACCCCGGCCAGGCGAAAGTGCGCCTTGGGGTTATCCGGTTCCTGCTCCAGCAACTGGCGGTACACCACGATGGCCTCCTCGGGCCTGTCCATTTCCTTGAGTACGCGGCCCAGCTCGAACAGTGCCGGCGTGTGATCCGGAGCCTGCTCCAGTGCCTGGCGCAGCAGGTGTTCGGCGTTATCGAGGTCGCCCGCTGAGGCGGCGAGTAGTCCCAACATGCGCAGTGCGTCAACGTGGCGGGGTTCTTTCTGCAATACCTGGCGGCACAGCTTTTCCGCCTCTGCCATACGCCCGGCTTTATGGTGCTCTGCGGCCAGCGCCATCATGCGTCGCTGGGGGGAGAGGGCGAAGCAACGTTCAAAGGCCGCATCCGCCTCCCGGCCT